>DAOWAQ010000178.1 GCA_030634505.1 Calditrichia bacterium | reverse complement strand
CTGCATTTTGAAACGAGATTATCAGAATTAATACCAAGTATAAGATTAAGAGCTACATATGACAAGTCCGGTATTAAGACTTTTGAAGATGTTAGAACGCTTGATTATCGTTCTATGGCCACAGCAGAATTAGGTTACAAAACCATGCAGTTTATTATGGTATCAATGCTTTATCGCTGGAATTGGGTTTATAACGAAGAAAAGAATGAATATAAACCACAGGAAAGGATTGAACCCCGCATATCATTCATATATGAATTTTAACACTTCAATAAATAATTTATTTGGTAATATTTTCAAACCGGTGGTTGATACTATTTTCCCACCGGTTTGTTTTTTGTGCGATTCTTTATTGGATAGTAACAGAAAAGTTGTTTGTACATCTTGTTGGTCAAGCCAAAAATTCCTTACAAACAAAGAACTTCTGGAAATACAAAATGTAATCATAAGAAGCAATTTCAAAGACATAAATATACTTTTCGATTTTACAGAAGAATTCCAAAAAATCATACATCTTCTTAAGTATGAGCGTTGTTTAACATTAGGATATTATTTTGCCAACGAACTGGTGTCAAAATTCAAAGAATCATTCTTTCTAAAATATGATATTATAATTCCTGTACCTTTGCATCCCATAAAATATCGTGAAAGGGGCTATAATCAGAGTTATGAAATAATCAGACATTTGCCCGGCAATAAAAGAAAAGATTTAATTAAAAGAAAAAAACAAACCCAGTCTCAAACTAAGCTATCAAGAGAAGAGCGTATTCTAAACGTTTCCGAAGCATTCGAATGTAAAGAATACATTCAATCCTTAAGAATATTATTATTTGATGATATTATTACCACCGGTAGTACCTTAAATGAATGTGGGAAAGCACTGCTAAAATGTGGAGCATCAAGAGTGGATGTTTTATGCTTGGCAGCGCCTCTAAAGCATGTGTAATAAACTATTTACTCAATAAAATTTCTAAATTCTTGTAATCGATTTCTAAATTTTTAAAATATTTATTTACATTTTCAACATTTTGTTCTTTGGCATTATTTTCAAGATTCAACGTTGTATCGTACATAATATTTAAACCCAGGTTTCCGGAGGCACCTTTCATACTATGTGCTAATTCTCTAATTTTAGTATAATTATTTTCGTCAATAAATTGTTTTATTTTATCTAAATTTTGTTGAACTAAATCTTTAAGATCGTTCAATAGTTCGATTAAAAAATCTTCTTCTCCTCCAACCCTGTCTACAGATTCATTCCACGATATATAATTTTCAGGAAGATTTGATAAATCTTTCATATCTTTCTCCAATTTTTGCTTAAAGACAAATAAGTTTTAATCATGTTGATGATATTCGACAGAATTTTGATTTCTAAAGATAGATTTTCAAATACAGGTATAATTTATTCTGGATTTATTTCATATGAATGCTTTATTTCAACAGTTGATTTAAGCATTGCTGTAACTGAGCAATATTTGTCCTGCGACAAATTAATCGCTTTTTCTAAGTTTGCTTCTTTTAAATCTGTTCCCCAAAATTTATATATTAAATGTATTTTTGTAAAAACTTTTGGATGTTCATTTGCACTTTCAGCATCAACATCTATTTCAAACCTTGTTATTTTCTCTCTCATCTTTGATAATATGGATGCGACATCACTTCCCGAACATCCCGCCAGACTAATTAAGATTAATTCTTTTGGTCTGGTAGCAGCATCACTACCTTGAAAATCTTCAGGACCATCCATAGGAATCCAATGATTACTTTTTGCTTTTCCTATAAATGTGACTCCTTTGATATTTATTACTTTTGCCTGCATTTGTTTTCCTTTCATACAGAAATTTCTATATTTAATAACCAGATCCGAAAAGCAGCCCTAATAATGCAAAATAGATTGTACTGATTTTTGGATTGCATAATATTGGACATCCGGCGCCTAATTTCGAAAATTGAGTACCAACCAAATAACCAATCAAACCACCAATTAAAGTGCCTACAATAATTTCAATCATGTTTATTAATTATTCTCTTGTTTAACCTGTAAATATGTAGATGTAGAAAAAAGGAAAATGGGACTATTTATTTATATAATTTTGATTTTTCTTCTTTATTCAACACACGCAAAGCTCCCAAAGCAAGCGCAAGCATTTCCTGTTCTCCGGAAACCACATGAATAGGAGCAATAAATTTTACGCGATCAATAATCAATTGTAAGAAATTTTTACTTTTGGCAACTCCTCCAGTAAATATAATTGCATCAATATCCCCTTTTAATACAGCTGCCATAGCACCAATTTCTTTACTCACCTGATAAGCCATAGCTTCATAAATAAGTTTTGCTTTTTGATTTCCTTCGGTAATGTGCTCTTCAACTATTCTCAAATCATGTGTTCCAAGATATGCAACCATTCCTCCGTGTCCCTTGACAAGTTTTTTCATTTCATTAGGGGTGTATTCTCCGGAAAAACAGGCTTTTATCAAATCACCAATTGGGACACTGCCGCTTCTTTCCGGACTAAACGGACCATCACCGTCCAAACCGTTGTTTACATCTATTACTTTTCCTTTTTTATGCGCCCCTACTGTAATTCCACCACCAAGATGAGCCACAATAAAATTAGAATCAAAATACGATTTATTTAATTTTGCCGCAATTTCTCTGGCGACTGCTTTCTGATTCAATGCATGAAATATGCTCTTTCTTTTAATCAAAGGCATCCCCGATATTCTTGCCTCAGGCTCTAATTCATCAACAACTACAGGATCAACAATGAAAGATTCGCACCCTACTGCTTTACTGATAGCATAAGCTATTAGACCGCCACAATTTGATGGATGATCTCCTAACACACCCTTTTTTAAATCAGCCACCATCTCGTCATTTACCAAATATGTTCCACCTTCAATAGGTTTCAGTAATCCACCTCGACCTACAACAGCTTTTATTTTATTTAATGCTACATTTTTTTCACGCAAAATTCTGACAATAATTTCCATTCGATACAAATCTTGATCAGAAGCTTTGTTGAATCGCGCCAGTTCTTCAATTTTATGATTAATATTTTTTGTAAGAATTTCTACAGTATCATTATACAAAGAAATCTTTGTTGTGGTTGAGCCAGGATTTATAGCAAGGACATTACCAACAATTGGTTTATTCATATAATTACCTAACTAGCTTTTAAAGCAGTGACAATAGATAAAAATTTTGATTCATCAGAATCCGCACGAGAGGTTAATACAATAGGCGCTGTAGCTCCGACAATAATTCCTGCAACTTTTGCATTTCCCAATATTGTTAAAAGTTTATAGCACGCATTTCCGGTCTCGATGTTGGGCACTATTAATATATCCGCATCTCCACCTACCTGAGTATTTAAACCTTTTACAATACAAGATTGCTCAGATAACGCATTATCTACTGCCAGAGGCCCATCAATTATTGCATTTTTAATTTGATTTCTTTCATTCATTTTGGAAATTATCGCGGCATCTACTGTCGAGGGGATTCCATCAGGATTGATTTTTTCGACCGCGCTTATAATGGCGATTTTTGGTTTTTCGTATCCCAATTTTAATGCTGCAGAAATTGCATTTTCCGTGATAACTATTTTTGTAGATAAGTCCGGAGCAATATTCATAGCAGCGTCAGACAACATAAAAAGTTTATGATATTGTGGGCTTTCAAAAACAGCCAGATGTGAAAGAACTTTTCCTGATCTCAAGCCATTGTTTTTATCCAGAACACCCTTTAAGAATACTGATGTAGAACAAAGCCCTTTCATCAGCACCTGGGCTTTACCTGATTTTACCTGCGCAACTGCTGACTCAATACTTTCTATTTCACTAATAGAATTAATTACTTCATAATTATTTTTATCTATTCCATGAGTTGACATCAATTCATAAATCTTTTCCGCATTCCCTGTTAAAAAAGATTTAGCTAGCCCCATAGACCTGGCTTTCTCTAATGCTTTTAAAACATCAGCATCCTCAGCCATCGCAACAGCAATTGTTTTCTGAGTATCATTTTTTACTAGCTCTAATATTTCATCAAAATTTCTAAACATATTTTTTTCTATCTGTTAACAATTATTGTTTTATTTTAATATCTCAAATAGTTTTGATGTACTTTTCTCATGGTATTTAATCTTCTTTCTGCCAATCTTGCTGCTGCTTCTGCCGTCACAATATTTTCATCTTCAGCAATTTTATAAACATCTAATAAAATATTATAAATGTTTTTTACTTTCTCAGTAACACGATCACGACTGTATTCGTTTATTACTTCGAAAAATATATTAGTAACTCCCCCTGCATTGATTAAATAATCCGGTGCATAAAGAATATTTTTATCTTTCAATATTTGACCATGTTTGATTTCATCATGTAATTGGTTGTTTGCGCCACCGGCAATTATTTTAAATTTAAATTTATTTATGGTATCGTCATTAATAATTGCACCAAGAGCACATGGAGCAAAAACTTCAGCCTCAACTTCATAAATTTCTTTGTCATTTACTACTTTTGCGCCATACTTGTTTTCTACTTCTTTAAGCTTATCCTGGTAAATATCTGTAACAATCAGATTCGCTCCCGCTTTATGCAGCATCTCACATAAATACTTTCCTACATTTCCGATTCCTTGAATTGCAACAGTTAATCCTTTCAAATCATCTTTACCAAGTTTATATTTAACACTGGCTTTTATTCCTTCGAAAGTTCCCAAAGCTGTAAACGGAGATGGATCGCCACTGCCGCCAAATTCCTCTGTCAATCCAGCAACAAAAGATGTTTCCATTTTAATATATTCCATATCCTTTACAGAAGTCCCTAACTCCTCTGCTGAAATATACCTGCCATTTAAACT
>DAOWAQ010000313.1 GCA_030634505.1 Calditrichia bacterium | reverse complement strand
GCTTTAATTATACCGCTCTGCTCAGCATCTTTCCCAACCATAAAGCCGTTTACATCATGAATAAATAATAAAGGAATAGTATTTTGATTACAATCCATGATAAACCGCGCTGCTTTTTCTGCACTTTCGCTGTAAATAACTCCGCCAAATTCCGGGGGTTTGCCTTTATTAAAATAGTGTTTTTTCTGATTGGCAATAATTCCAACTGAATAACCACCAATTCTTGCATAGCCGCAAATAAGTGTTCTTCCAAAATTTTGACGATATTCGACTAATTCGCTATCGTCAACAATTCTGGCAATTATCTCACGTGTATCGTAATCTTTCATTGTATCATGTGGCATAATTTTATCAAGCTCTGAAATATGGTAACGTGGCTCTTTCGATTCGATTTTATCATATATCATTTTCTCTTTTTGCCCCATAGCAGATACTAATTGCTTTATTCTTTTTATAGCAGATTCATCATCTTTTTCATGAAAATCAACGGTACCGCTAATCTCAGCATGCATTTTAGCTCCACCAAGTTCTTCAGCATCTGTGACTTGTCCAATGGCAGCTTTCACTAAAGCCGGTCCGGCGAGGAATAAGCCGCTTCCTTCGGTCATCAATACTTTGTCGCACATAACTGGTAAATATGCTCCTCCGGCCACGCACATGCCCATTATAGCAGTAATTTGCGGTATTCCTTTAGAAGACATTCTTGCATTTAAATAGAAAACCCTACCGAAATCATCAGTATCAGGAAAAACATCCTCCTGCAATGGTAAAAATATTCCAGCAGAATCAACCAAATAAATAGTTGGAATGTGGTTTTCAAAAGCAATTTTCTGCGCGCGAATAACTTTTTTTGAAGTCATTGGAAAGAAAGAACCGGCTTTAACTGTAGCGTCGTTGGCGATAATCATGCATAATTTTCCACTTATTCTTCCCAATCCGGCTACTGTACCACCTGCAGGACATCCACCAAACTCTTGATACATTTCAAAGGCGGTAAATGCGCCTAACTCAAAGAAATTAGAATCTTTATCCAACAATAAATTTAATCGCTCCCTTGCTGTAAGCCTCTTTTTCGCATGTTGTTTCTCAATATTTTTTACACCACCACCAAGATTAATATTTTTTATTAAGTCACCATATTCCTTTTTAGTATTAATCCAATAATCAGCATTAGATTTATGCTCTTCCCCGTTCAAATCTAAAACGCTTTTTATTACACTTCCATCATATTGTACAAAAGACAATCAAACCTCCGCCACTTTTATAATAAGTAATATGAATAAACAGTTTAAATAAATCTAATTTATTACTTTAAATAACTTCGCCAATTTCGTAATACGAATACTCATGTAATTTCACTAAATCAATCAATTTGTTATGTTGGATTTGAGGTATAATAAACACTAAACCAATACCTAAATTAAAAGTTGATTGCATATCAGGTTCAGGAACATTTCCAACAGATTGAATTAATTCGAATATTTGAGGTCTTTCCCAGGTTTCCCAATCAATGCGTAATTTTAAATCTTCCTTCAATAGCCTTTTTGTATTTCCCTCTATTCCACCACCGGTTATATGTGAAATTCCATGTACGTCTAACTGCTTAATTGTATCCTGAATAAGATCGATATAACTTGTATGGACTCGTAATAATTCTTCTCCCAAAGATTGACATTAATCGGGAATCAACGAATCCACATTATAATCTTTTAGGAGCACTTTTCGGGCTAATGAATATCCATTGGTATGCAAGCCATTGGAATTAATGCCGACCAACAAATCACCTTTTTGGATATTTGAGCCATTTATTATTTTTGATTTTTCGACAACACCAACAATAGTTCCCGAGATATCATATTCACCCTGATTATACAAATCAGGCATTTCTGCCGTTTCACCACCAATTAATGCACAATTGTTGTTTTTACATCCTCTTACGAATCCGGAAACAACATCTTCAAACACTCCCATTTCTAAACTTGCAGTAGCAAAGTAATCAAGAAAAAAGAGTGGTTTTGCTCCGCCAACGGCGATATCATTGACACAATGATTTACCAGATCTTCTCCAACAGTATCATGTTTGCCTGTTAAAAAAGCAATTTTAAGTTTTGTACCAACACCATCAACGCTTGAAACTAAAACGGGCTCATTGAGTCCTAAATTGCTTAATTCAAACATACCTCCAAAACTTCCGAGATTTGTTAAAACTTTATCTGAATAAGTGGAATGGATCTTTTCCCTAATTGCCTTAACTGCTTCATTTCCCTTTTTAATGTCTACACCGGAATCTTTATACGTAATCGCTGCCAATCCTATTTCTCCAGAGATTTAATAATTACTGTAAGTTTCGCCAAGCTGGTGAAAATACCTGTGTCTTAATTCAATAAAAAATTCAATTACTTTTTCTTGTTTATAATCAGGATAAGTCCATGGTTGTGATTGAAAAGACTTTTGCGTGAATTTTAAATGTAAGTCAGCAAATATTCCATCATGCAGGTAAATACGGTGATCATAGTTTTTGGTTGTAGCCAATACAACTTTTGCTTCTGACAAATAACCCGGATCAATGTTTATTTGACGTTTATTTTCCTTTATAAACCTTGTTTCAATTTTATTGGTATTAATTTTAAATTGAGGGAGAATCTCCGGAGGTTGCAGTTTTGCAAAAACGACAAAAAACTTTTTCAAACCTGAACCCAATTCAGATTCATAGTAATCCGTAAAATCTGAAAAATCATAGGGTTCAGATTTTAGCTCAATCATTGAGAATGCTTCTTCCAATAAACTCAGAGAATTGTCTAATCCATCAAAATTTGGATTATATGTAATTCCGGCAAAATATTTTACCGGTGGGTGATCCTTCGCTTGACCCATTTATTATATTAGAACTTCCTATTCTTTATACATTTCTTCTATTTGATCTTTAAAATTCTCTTCTACAATTTTTCTTTTTACTTTCAATGAAGGTGTAAGTTCTCCTGATTCTATCGAAAACAAATGGTCTGAAAGTACAATTTTTTTAATCGATTCATAACTGGCCAGCTCTTTATTAACTTCTTCTATTTGTTGATCCAAAAGGTCCTTAACTTCTGTAAGTGCTGATAATTGCTGATCAGTTTCAAACTGTAATTCTTTTTCTTTTGCCCATGCTCCAACTGTTTCAAATGAAGGCACAATAACTGCAGAGCAATATTTTCTATTATCACCAATAACCAGTGCCTGTTCAATATATTTGTTTAGAACCAGAGATCCTTCAATGGCCTGCGGTGCAATATTCTTACCTCCAGCAGTAACAATAATATTCTTTTTCCGGTCGGTAATTTTCAGAAAGCCATCATCATCAATATGGCCAATATCACCAGTGTAAAACCAGCCGTCTTTATCTATAACTTCTTTAGTTTGTTCTTCTTTTTTGAAGTAACCGATCATCACATGAGGTCCACGGGTTAAT
>DAOWAQ010000280.1 GCA_030634505.1 Calditrichia bacterium | reverse complement strand
ATTTAAAAATTATGATATGAATGATGGAATACAAAGTAATGAATTTAATGGGGGATCATATTTTAAGAGTCTATCCGGAGAACTCTTCTTTGGTGGAATTAATGGATTTAATAGGTTTTTCCCTGAAGATATTAAAGAAAATAACTTTATCCCACCGATTGTCCTAACATCATTTAAAGTATATGATAAAGAGTTAAAGCTGCAAAAATCAATTTCAGAAATTGGTGAAATTGAATTGTCATATAAACAAAATTTTATATCATTTGAATTCGCTTCTATGGATTTTAATAATCCGGAAAAAAATGAATATGCATATAAATTAGAAGGATTTGATAAAGAATGGACATATTGTGGTAACAGACATTATGCAAATTATACAAATATTGGCGGTGGAGAATATATATTTAGGGTAAAAGGAACCAATAGTGATGGAAAATGGAATGAAGAAGGCACATCTGTAAAAATAGAAATTATTCCACCATTTTGGTATACATGGTGGTTTATAATTCTATTTAGTATTACCGTAATTATTTCTATTTATATGTTCTTTAGAATGCGGATTAATAGAATAAATAAACAAAGGACAGAATTACGGTTACAGGTAAGAGAGAGAACAGCAGAATTAACAAGTACCAACAAAAATCTTAGAAAAGCTAAAGCGGAATCACAAAGAAGAGCTGCCCAGGCAACAATGCTCAATAAATTGGGACAGAAAATTGGTGGTAACTTAGACCTTAACACTCTATTAAATGAAATAGTGGAGGTTGTACAAAAAGAATTTCAATATAATAAAGTATTGTTATTTATGATTAACAAAGATGGTAAAAATTTATCATTACAATCTTCGGCAGGTGCTATATCTATTAAAGAGACTAAATCTTTAATATGTGAGATAGGTGAAGGCATGGTTGGCGAAGCAGCGTTGAGTGGTCAAATTAGGCAAGATAATATTGAAAATTCAAATGCAGAAGCTGTAAATGGAATTAACCAACTAGCAATACCTATAAAAATTGGTGCAAAAGTATTTGGCGTTTTGGACATACAAAGTGATCAAATAAATGCATTTGATAAAACTGATATAACGACAATTGAAACATTTGGCAGTCAGATATCTTCCGCAATTAATAACGCTCGATTATTTGAACAAGCACAAGCAGAAATAAAAGTAAGAAAAATTGCTGAAAATAAATCGAAAAAAATGGCTGCACAATCATCATTGTTGAATGATATAGGGCAGAGAATAAGCAGCGAATTGGAACTAAATACGCTACTAAATGAAATTGTAGAAAACGCTAGAGATGCATTTAATTATTTTGGAGTAATGCTTTTATTACCTAATAAAAAGAAAAAGGGTTTATTGCTTCAATCAATAGCTGGTGGTTACAAGAATGTATTTCCAAAAGATCTATACATTAAATATGGCGAAGGAATGGTTGGAAAAGCTTTTTCAGATAAGAAAATTCAAATTAGTGGGGATGTCAGCAAAAATAAAGATTATGTTATGAAAGCTGAAGAAGTAACCAGATCTGAATTATCGGTGCCAATATTGGATGGAAAAAAAGCAATAGGTGTTTTGGATATTCAGAGTGATAAATTAAATGTATTTGATGAAACAGATATTGCAACAATGGAAACATTCAGCACACAAATTGCTGCAGCGATAAAGAATGCAAGCCTGTATGAACAAGCACAAATAGAGATTAATGAACGAAAACGAACACAATCTGAACTGCTTAAATCGAGAGATAACCTATCTTTGGCAAAAAAGGAAACAGACAATATTCTGGATAATGTTGCAGAAGGTTTATTTTTGATTAATAATAAATTTAAAATTGAGTCACAATATTCAAAAGCGTTAGAAGCAATATTTGAACAAAATAAACTCGGGGAAATTAATTTTCTGAAATTTATTGAAGATAGGGCACATGCAAAGGCATTTGAAAATACAAATCAATATATGGAAATAATGTTTGACAATAATGTGCATGAAGAAACGATTAATGAATTAAATCCATTATCAGAAGTAGAATTGAATTTTAAAAACAATGACGGCATTAATACTATATCTAAATTTTTATCATTTAAATTCAAGCGAATTTTAAAAAATAAAAAAGTTAGTGAACTAATTGCAACTGTAATTGATATTACAGATCAAATTATTCTACAAAAAAAATTAAAGGAGTCTGAAAGCAAAACAAAAAAACAAATGGAATGGTTGCTAAATATCTTACATGTTGATCCACTATTGCTGAAAGATTTTATTGAAAGCGTACAAAAAGAAATTGATTCAATTGAATATTTCATGAAGCATGGCAATAAAGAAAATAATTATCACCAGGTTTTAGAAAATATATTTAGATCAGTTCACCTTATTAAAGGTAATGCAAGCTTATTAGATTTAAAGTTTTTTGTAAACAGTACACATGAATATGAAGAAAAAATAGTTGAAATAAAAAGCAAAGAGGAAATAACAGGAACGGATTTTGTGCCTTTAATTCTCAAGTTAGGTGATTTGCGTAAAAATTTAAATGAAATCAACAGCCTGATAAAAAGAATAGGTAAATTCCACTCAAATTTTAGACCTAAAAGAAGTTATGAAAATCGAATGCTTATTAATTCAATTGAAAATCTCATACAAAATTTAAGCAAAGATATTGGTATAAAAGTCCAGTTTTTACATAATAATTTTAATGGAGAAAGTATTCCATACGAATATAGAATTCTAATAAAAGATATATTAATACAAATGGTACGAAATACTATGTCCCATGGTATTGAAACTTCTGAAGAAAGAATTATTAAGAAAAAGAATCCCATTGGTAAGATAGAGGTATCATCTAAAATAGAAAATAAAGTACTTGTTTTAAAATATTTTGATGATGGTCGAGGGATTCAAATGGAAAAGATTAGAGAAAAGGCAAAGGGATTCAAAAAGTGGGAAAAGATAGATGGTTTAAACGACAGACAAATAAGTGAACTTATCTTTGAAACGGGTATAACAACATCTGATGAAGCAAATGTGGTATCTGGTAGAGGAATGGGAATGGATATAATTAAACGAAAAGTAGAAGAATATAGCGGATCGGTTGATTTCTCCAGTATCCAAGAGGAATTCTGTGAATTTATTATTTCATTACCGATAAAAAATAAACGCGAAAGTGATGAAAAAATAATTGATCCAACAGAAGTTATGCAGAACTAATGGTTAATGAAACTTTTAACTGAATTGAAAGAATTATTATAATTTTGAGAATAAACTAATAAATATTGTCTTTAATGGAAACAATCCAAAAATAAAAATAGTAGGAGGAATCATGACTCAAAAATTAAAATTATTAATAGTTGATGATTCATTTATCATCAGGCAAGCCATTAAAAAATATTTAAAAAAATATAATTTAGAGGTTGTCGGAACCGCAGAAAATGGAAAGGTTGCATTAGAATTGTTTGAAAAAACAAATCCTGATATTGTAACTTTAGATATTACGATGCCTGAAATTGATGGACTTACTGTTTTGGAAGAAATGATAAAAATTAATAATTCAGTCAAAGTTATGGTAGTAACAGCACTTACTGACAAAGCAACCGGGCTAAAAGCAATCAAATTGGGTGCAAAAAGTTATTTACCAAAACCATTTACTGAAGAGAAATTACAAGAATCATTCGATCGCATTTTAGTTTAACTGAAAATAAGTTTAGGAGAATACAAAATGAAAGAAACAGATCTTCATTTTTTCATCGATAGCCTTGTTAATTAT
>DAOWAQ010000190.1 GCA_030634505.1 Calditrichia bacterium | reverse complement strand
CCGGCAGCCGTTCTTAAGTCTGCTCAGTCTTCTACCTCCGGTAGTGGCTCACCCTTCTTGCGTAAACTGCTGGTAGTGTTCCAGTTTGCTATCTCCATTACTCTTATAATCGGGACTTCCGTAGTAATGAAACAATTAAATTATATTAAAAATAAAAAACTGGGATTTGATAAAGAACAAGTATTGGTCATCCCCTGCCAGGACAACACAGTTTTTAACAAATTTGACCTGATCAAAGCGGAACTTAAGCAGGATGCAAATGTGGTAAATGTCGGTGGTTCAACAAAAGTACCCGGCAATAGACATTTCGGTGATAGTGTTTATAAACAGGAAGGTGCCAATGACGATGAAACAATATTATTGCGGAATTTTGCTATTGATGAAGAATTTATTCCTGCCATGGGGATGAAGATGGCAGCAGGAAGAAACTTCTCCAAAAATTTTCAGACTGATGCGACTGATGGATTTATTATAAATGAATCTGCTGCCAAAAAATTTGGATGGTTGAATATGGACGATGCCATCGGGAAAAAGATTTCACGCCCGATTTCAGTTAATCCAATGAAATTCGAATACAGAACCGTAATCGGAGTTGTTAAAGATTTCCATTATCAATCATTACATACTAAAATTGTACCGTTGTTAATGGTGATGAATCCTAATCTATATTATGTATCAATAAAAATTAATTCGGACAATATCAGTAATACAGTACAGTCAATTGAAGAAAAATGGAAAACATTTTCTCCCAGTTTCCCATTTGAATATTTTTTCTTAGATGACAATTTTAACAAATTATACTTTGCAGAACAGCGAACTCAAAAGATATTTACTTCTTTTGCATTTTTAGCCATTTTTATTGCATCCCTTGGACTTTTTGGAATGGCTTCTTTTACAACCGAACAACGAACTAAAGAAATCGGTGTACGGAAAGTGATGGGAGCTTCGGTAATGAGTATTGTTATTCTTCTTTCAAAAGAATTTACCAAGTGGGTATTAATTGCAAATATTATTGCCTGGCCGGTTGGATATTGGATTATGAATAAATGGCTGCAAAACTTTAACTATCATATTGATTTGGGAATTGGAATGTTCTTATTCGCTGCTTTAATTGCTTTATTGATTGCTATTTCTACTGTAAGTTTCCAGGCAATAAAAGCAGCTGTTTCAAATCCTGTTGAAGCATTGAAATACGAATAGTATAAACGTCAAACGACAGATATCAAAAGTGAAACGTAAAAAACTTCTTTCATCTCACATTTCACATTTCACGTAAAAAGGAGTTCCTATGTTCAAAAATTATTTAAAAATTGCGTTAAGGAATATAAAGCGGCAAAAAGCATACTCGATTTTAAATATTGGCGGACTTACGATAGGGATGACCTGTTTTATTCTTTTACTATTATATATCCAATTTGAATTGAGCTATGATAAATATCATGAAAATAGTGATCGAATATACAGAGTTATAAGAGAAGGAAAGTCATTAACCCCCGTGCCGTTAGGACCAAAATTGATGGAAGACCTGCCTGAAATTGCTTCTGCTGCCAGATTAATCAAGCGTGATAATATTTTGATTTCACATCAGAATAAACATTTTCTTGAGGATGATTTTTATTGGGCTGATCCTGAAATATTTAACATTTTTACAATTCCTTTTATCAGGGGAAATCCTAAAACAGTATTGATTGATCCATTTTCAATATTATTATCAGAAAGTATTGCAAAAAAATATTTCAACAATGGTAATCCAATTGGAAAAGTATTAACTGTTGAAGGAGGCTCTGATTTTATTATTTCAGGTGTTTTTTCTGATATACCGGGCAATTCTCATTTTGTAATGGATTTTATTGCGCCTTATAATACTTATTTTCAAATATCAGGAACAGATAATACGAACTGGTTCCGTAATTTCAGCTATACTTATTTTCTATTGCGGGAAGGAGTTAACCCTGATGATCTGGAAAGCAAACTTCTTTCTGTGATTGATAGCTATATATTTAAAAATTTGCCCATGCAAATTAAAAATCAGTTTAAAGAACCTTATCCAAGAGTTTTTTACGCACAACCATTGACAAAAATTCACCTCCATTCACACTTGCGCCAGGAAATAAGTGCAAATAATGACATTAAATATATTTTTCTGTTTTTGTCGATTGCTTTTATGATTCTGATTATTGCTTGTATAAACTATATTAATTTGGCCACCGCTCGAGCAAGTAAAAGAGGTAAAGAAGTAGGCATACGAAAAGTAGCTGGCGCTCAACGAAAACAATTAATATATCAATTTTTTGGTGAGTCAGTTGTCATGACACTACTGGCTTTAATCATTTCTATCATTTTATTACAATTGGCGTTGCCGGCTTTTAACAATTTAGTTGATCGACAACTTCATTTCGATCCTGTTAGCAATCCACAACTATTTTGGGGGATTGTCCTGCTCACCATATTTGTCGGACTTTTTTCGGGAAGCTATCCGGCACTTAGTATATCCGGTTTTAAACCAATCTCTGTTTTAAACGGTATTTTCTCCAAAAGCTCCAGGGGCATAGCACTGCGAAATATACTCGTTATCGCCCAATTCTCAATTACAATTTTTCTTATCATTTGTACATTAATAATTAGAAATCAACTAAATTTTGTGAAAAATATCGATGTGGGCTACAGTAAAGAGCAAATCATTAGTTTACCTGTCAGGGACTGTGAAATTCGTCAGAATATACAGGCGATAAAATCTGAATTAAAAGAAAATCCCGATGTTCTGGCAGTTTCAACTTCAGCACGTTTACCCAATAATATTAATACATTTACAAGTGCAGACTGGCCTGGAAGAAATCCCGATGTACAGTTCACAATTAATTATAACACAGCTGATTATAATTTCATTGATCTTTTCGATATAGAAATTATTGAAGGTCGGAATTTTTCAAGAGAATTTCCTTCTGATGAAAATGGTGTATTTTTACTTAACGAAACTGCTATGAAAGCTGCTCAATTAGAATCTCCTATTGGTCATGAATTTAAACATTGGCGGGGTGATATAGGAAGAATTGTCGGTGTAATGAAAGATTTTCACTTACATTCTTTGCATAATCCAATTGAGCCACTATATATCTTTTTGGATTCTCAGGATTTCTCAAATATTTCAATAAAAATAAAATCAACCAACATTCCGGCAACGATTGGGTATATAAAAAATATTATCAATAAATTTTCTCCAAACTACCCTTTTGAATACTCCTTTTTTGATGTAGTATTTGAAAAAGCCTATCACTCAGAAAAACGGATGGTTACGATTTTTAGTTATTTTGCACTCCTGGCAATTATTATTGCATGTATGGGACTCTATGGACTTGTATCATATTCAGCAGAACATCGAATCAAAGAGATCGGAATTCGGAAAGTATTGGGAGCGTCGGTTTCTGGTATATTTTTTATCCTTTCAAAAGAGTTCTTTAAATGGATTCTGTTATCTAATATCATCGCCTGGCCGATTGCTTTTTTATATTCCCAGAAATGGTTGCAGAATTTTGCTTATCGAACTTCAATTGATATCTGGGTATTCATTCTTTCCTGTTTGCTGGTGTTGATTACTGCCCTGATAACAGTAAGCTACCAAACTCTCCGTGTAGCATATGGAAATCCAGTTGAATCTCTACGCTATGAATAGGGATGAAATTCGTCCTTTAGTAGATTGAGAGTATGAGATATGAATAGTATAAACGTCAAACGACAGATATCAAAAGTGAAACGTAAAAAACTTCTTTCATCTCACATTTCACTTAAAAGGAGCTATTATGTTTAAAAATTATCTAAAAATAGCTATTAGAAATATTATTAAACAAAAAACCTATTCTTTCATTAATATTGCCGGATTAGCAGTTGGAATGGCAAGCTTTATTCTGATAGCTTTGTGGGTACAGGATGAAATTAACTATGATAAGTTTCATAGTAATTTTAATAATATTTACCGGGTTTTAGACTATGAAAAATACTCCAATGGAGAAGAAGTTTATTTTACTCAAAATCCCGCCGGCCTTGCTTCAGTATTAAAATCCGGATATCCTGAAATGAATGAAGTTGCACGAGTGCGGCGCATGGGTGATATTATAATTAATTATGAAAATAAACGTTTTAATGAAGATAAATTATTATTTGTTGATCCCTCATTTTTTAAGATTTTTACGTTCCCGGTAATTAATGGAAGCAAAGAAACAATTTTAAAGAGCCCATATTCCGTTGCCATTACCGAGGAAATGTCTGTTAAATATTTTGGTAATGAAGACCCGGTTGGGAAAACTCTTAAATTAAATAACAGTCTTGATCTTGAAATATCAGGGATAGTAAAAAATGTACCTTCTAATTCTCATCTGCAATTTAGTTTCATTATCCCTTTTGAAAGACTTAAAGACTTTGGGCATGATGTTGATGGTTGGAATAGTTATGCTTATGCAACATATATTTTGTTGGATAAAAATGCAGATTACAAAACAGTAAGTAATAAAATAACTAATGTAATAAAAGACCGGGAAGAAACCGCAATAGTAACATTATCTCTTCAACCTATAAAGGAAGTCCATTTACATTCAAGTGGTATTTGGGGATTAGGCGGAGACGGAGATATAAAATATGTATATATCTTT
>DAOWAQ010000161.1 GCA_030634505.1 Calditrichia bacterium | reverse complement strand
TTTGGCTCGTAATATTCAGCAGTCAATAATCGTTTTATTTGATATTGAGTTGGATATAGAGGTTAATATAGTTTAGTGCCGGCCTGTCGGCCGACGTGCAGAAATACAGATATCAAAATTTAAAAACTATTATAACTGATAATTTTATCTGTGCTTTTTCTGTGTTTTTCGCGTGTTTCTTTTGCAGGATAACCCATTGCAATAATTAATGGAACTCTTTTTGATTTGGGTATATTTAATAACTTTTTTACTCTAGCTTCATCAAACCAACCAATCATGCAGGTTCCCAGTTCTTCTGCTGCTGCCTGCAAACATATATGTTCAGCGGCAATTCCAATATCAATCAAAGGGAATTGCTTGTTTTTAATTACACTGCCGGCATTTGATGTGAAATTTGCTCTTTCTTCAACAATTACAAGGTGAACCGGAGCCTGTTTCGTAAAATGGTTTATACCTAAAACTTTACTTGAAGTACAATCAGCAATTTTGTTTTTCAGTTCCAACTGATCTACCACAATAAACTTCCATGGTTGAGCATTGCATGCCGATGGCGCTAATCTTCCTGCTTCCAGTACTCTTTCAAGTTTTTCTTTTTCAATTGGAGTATTTAGATATGCTCTATCACTTTGACGATAGTTAATTAATTCAAGTAAATCTGTGCCGTTAATCATGGTTTTATATTTGATTATAAGTAAAAAAGTAAAGAATTCTGAAACCAGTATACAGGAATCAGAATTCAGTAAATATAAATTACAATTTTGAATTATTAATTATTCATTTTTCATTAGTATCCGGATGCTTGTCCGTCTTTCCTGGATTCTGATGCACCATAATAAACTCCATTTTCAGCATCATACATTATAGCCTGATATCCACCATAACCACCAAGATCAAACATAATTTTATGACCTTTTTTCATTAACTCACGAATAACTTCATAATCAATTCCGGATTCAAGATACAAAGTTCCTCCATCAGTCATAATTTTACCGGTTGGTTGCGAACTTCCGCCATGCCTTATTCTAATAGCATCGCCGGCTTCCTGTAGATTCATTCCAAAATCTACCATATTAATTACAATTTGTGCATGGCCTTGTGGTTGCATTGATCCACCCATTACGCCAAAACTCATAAATGGTTTTCCATCTTTTGTAACAAAAGCAGGTATTATTGTATGGAAAGGTCTTTTGCCGGGAGCATAACAATTCATATGATTCTCGTCTAAGCTAAAAAGCTCACCACGATCCTGTAAAATAAATCCTAACCCTTTTGGTGTCATTCCTGAACCCATTCCGCGGTAATTACTTTGTATTAACGAAACCATATTGCCATACTGATCAGCAACGGTCAAATAAATTGTATTTCCCTGTTCAAGTTCACCGGCAGGATATTCTCTTGCTGCCCGATCCGGGTTTATAAGCTTTCTTCTTTCATTTGAATATTCTTTCGAAATTAGTTCTTCTACCGGAATATTATTAAAATCCATATCGGAATAATATTTTGCTCTGTCTTCGAAAGCCAATTTCTTAGCTTCAGTAAATGTGTGAATATATTCAGTGCTTCCGAATCCCATTGTAGCTATATCATAACCTTCCAGAATATTTAAAATTTGAAGTGCTGCAGTTCCCTGCCCGTTTGGTGGCAACTCCCACACATCATATCCCCGATAATTAGTAGAAATAGGTTCAATCCACTCTGATTTGTGATTTGCTAAATCTTCATAAGATAAGAAACCTCCCATTTCTTTCATATAACGGTCAATTTCTTTTGCAATTTCTCCTTTATAAAAAACATCACGTCCTCCTTTGGCAATTTTTTCAAGTGAATTTGCCAGATTTGGATTTTTAAAGATTTCGCCTTTCGCCGGAGCTTTCCCATTTATCGTGAAGGTTTCAGTAAAATTTGGAAATTCTTCCAGTCGTGGAACACTGAGATCCCAGTAATATGCAATTAATTCACTAACAGGAAATCCTTCACGGGCATAGGTAATTGCCGGATTAAGAATTTCAGTCATTTTCATTGATCCAAACTTCTCATGCATTTCAAACCAGCCATCAACACAACCAGGAACAGAAACGGGAAGTGGACCATGTGACGGAATTTTTTCATGTCCGTTTTCTTTAAAAAAGTCTAGTGTGAGAGATTTTGGAGAACGTCCGCTTGCATTTAAACCATATAATTTCTGAGTTTTTGCATCCCAGATAATAGCAAACAAATCGCCTCCCATTCCATTTCCGGTTGGTTCCATTAAGCCTAGAGTTGCATTCGCTGCAATTGCAGCATCTATAGCATTACCACCTTTTTTTAAAATATCTAATGCAACTTGCGTAGCTAAAGGTTGACTTGTAGCTGCCATTCCATGTTTAGCAATTACTTCGGAACGAGATGCAAATGCTTTGCCTGTAATTCGATCTTGTGCACACATTATATTTATGCTTAAAAATGTAATTAATATAAAGCCAGTTAGTTTTTTCATAATAATAATTTTTGAGTAATAGGAATTTGTCCTCTTACTTTGACACGTTAAAAAAATAATAGTTTAAATATTATTGTTTATTTTCTTCATCGCTTTTTCATGTATTATTTCCTGTATATCTCTTGTTTCTATTTTACTTTCCAGCCACGAAATAATATCAAAATAAATGAATGGTCTTCGATCATAGAATTTTTCATTTAATGGTAATAGCTGTTCTCTTAGATCTCCAAATGCATCAATTAATTGATCTCTTGTAATAGAACTTAATTTTCGTACAAATTTCATTATGATTTTCTGGAATAAATGCAAATCGTTTTTCTTTATAAGAAACCGGTATGTTGATCGAATGTAATAGTCAACTAAATCCAGATTACCTAATTCATAATGACTTATTAAGTTAAGTATTCTGGCAAAACTGTGTATGTCAGATCTCAGATCAACATCTTTCATATTGATTATTTTATTTAACCAGAATACAGCTTTTTGATATTCACAATTACCAAAATACATACATGCAAATTTGTAGTAAAATATAATAATATAATGTGTGTCGAGTAAATGCTCAAAGTTCTCCAGACTTTCTGATATTTCCGGTATTATTTCAGATCCTTCGGTAAATTCCCCAAGCATAAAGTAGCGATTTATTCTGTGTGTAGCTGAATATTTAAAAAGATGCAATCTGATATTTTCAGTCCATTTCAGTTCTGCCATACTTTCGACGGTATCCAGTTTTTGTATGGTTGATTTAAATTCTTCGTATTTATGCAATTTTGATTGTGAAACTAAAAGATTAATCAAGGCTTTTATATACATTTCAATTTTCGGAACACGCAAATTACTGTTATCAGTAAAAAGGTTAACCCATTTTTTTGCATATTCATAACCACGTTCAAAATCCTGAATAAAGAAATAATATCCCACAAAGGAATTGTATAAATACATTTTTTCGTCAAAAGAAAGTTTGTCTTCCTGGAAAACCGGCAGTGTTGAGTAAAGGAAGCTGTTAACCAGCTCAAAATCTTTGTGATTACGTAAAAATCCAATTTTAAGATAAAAGGAGTAAAGCTTAATGGTCAGATTTGAAAACGTGCTTATGTTTTTTATTTGATCATTAATTTCGTCCGATGCTTTAATCAACAAGCTAACTTTATCTTCAATATTTGTTCTGATGAATTTTGTAACAAGTCGTTTTTCAAATTCAGTAATTTCTAGCAAAAGAATATTTTTATCATATTTCTCAGCCATTTGTTTTGCTTTTTCAAGCATTCGAATACACTGTTCAAAAAGACATTTGTTGTATAAAATTGTTGAATGATCAATTAATTCGCGAATACGTAAATCCAGATCTTCATCAGAATTTAAATTTCGCAGGTTTTGTAGAATTTGTTTATATAAATGAGCTTTCAAATTTGATAACTGCTGACTTTTTATTGTTTTTTCCTTTTCCAGGATTTTTGATTCGTCATAATTTTTTTGTTTATCGATTAAATCAAAAAGTTTTAAAAACTTTGTATCCTCGCCCGCTATTTGCTTATTAACATGTATTTTGAAGTACCGTTTTTCGGCTTTAGTGAGCGATTTTATTAATTGAAATAAAGAGTCGGTATTTTTGTTGGGCATTGTAATTCTTTTTTAGTAATATAAAATGTTAAGTTCTAGAGTTCAATTAATTACTTCTTTAATCTTTTTAATGGTTTTGTAAATAGACATCGTAAATAACGAAATATTTTGTTTTTTAACAAAGCGTACAAAAAATATTTTTGGTTAGTTTTTATGGACTTAATAACAAATGTAAAGAAAAAATTGAAAATTCAAATCTTATTATCATGAGTGTCTCAAAAGTATCTACTTTAACCTCCGGAGTATTAGCAATAGCAAAAGATGTAAAAAAAAGTGATCAGGAAACCCTGGACATTAACATTGTAAAAGCAACGCCTGGCAATAAAGAAAATATTCTTGTTGTAGATGTGGATTGTGACAAGGTTTCAAATTATGATCAGCTCGTTAAATCAATTCATGAGATGGGATTTGGAATAGTTATTTCTGATGTATTTACTAAAATATTTAGTGCTAAAGCCATTAATTATGGCATATTAACTATTGAAGTTTCCAGGAATTTTCTTGATAAAATAATGAACGCAAGTAAGGTTTCCGATATCAAGTTATTTGTTGATTTGAAAGGTCAGGAAGTAATGATAATTGATACGGGAGAAAAGGAATATTTTGAAATGAGTGATTATAACAGAGAAAGTTTCGAAAACGGGAAAGATGATGTTGAAAATTTACACGATATATGGGATGGTATTGGAAATTTAAATCAACAGGAAGAAGTCGTAGATTATTTATCAGAATAGCATAAATTATTTTTTTGATTTTCACTATTGTAGTTTTGTGAACAGAAGAAGTCGTCTCAGTTTTGAGGCGGCTTGTTAAGTTTAAACATATCAAGGACACTTTAGTTGGTGTAGTTTATTTCTAAAACGGGTATTTTTCTTGTCTAATTAAAAGAGCATTATAAATAATACTCCGATTATCATAATTATAGCTCCTAAAATTCTTTCCTTCAATCCTTTTTCTTTAAATATAACTACTCCAAACAAAACACTAATAATTGCACTAGTCCGCTTTATTGATATTAAATACGCTACTAATGTCATACTAAGGGCAATCATATGAAAAATAATCATTAAACCATGAAATATTCCGACAGGAATTAGCGATTTTAAATTCTTTGGTATTTGTTTAATATTCTTTTTTGATTTAAAGAATACCAATGGGGTTAT
>DAOWAQ010000131.1 GCA_030634505.1 Calditrichia bacterium | reverse complement strand
GCACGAGGTGTTTCAACACGTTTTGCTGTTACATCCTCACCTTCTTTAATTTCTGCAGGTTCAATGTATATTTTAGGCAGATTGAGTTTCACGGGTTGCTGTAATTCTTTACCCTTTAAATAATGATCTATTATCCGTGCAGATTTTTTACCTGCAGCAATTGCCTGAACAACCGTATTCGGTCCGGTAACCACATCACCGGCAGCAAACACACCAGGTCTACTGGTTAACATCGTTTTGTCATCTGTTTTTACTGTGTTATAATCAGTTATTTCAATTTTACTGGAACGAACTGGTCCAATACTATCAACGCCGGAATCCTCACTGATGGCAACAATCAATGTATCTAGTTCAATTTGTTTTTCAGTTCCTTTTAAGGGTACAGGTCGGCGTCTTCCGCTAGAATCCGGTTCACCCAATTTGTTTCTTATAAATTCTAATCCCGAAAATAGTCCGCTGGTAGTAATAATTCTGGTTGGTGATACCAATGTTTGAATCTCAATTCCTTCTTGTTCAGCAGCTTCTATTTCTTCCGCAAAAGCCGGCATTTCTTCCTTTGTTCTTCTATAATAAATTGTAACATTTTCTACGTCTTTTTGCCGCAAAGCAGTGCGCGCAGCATCAATGGCAGAATTCCCCCCGCCAATTACTCCGACTCGGCCTTTAGCTAATTGCTCACTGCGTAAATTAAATGCTTTCAAAAACTCAATTGAGGGATAAACTCCTTCAACTTCTTCATTTTCAAGTCCTAACGGTTTGCTTTTATGCGCACCAATAGCGAGCAAAATTACTTTATACCCACTCTCAAACAAACTGTCCACAGTTAAATCTCGTCCCAGAGCTTTGTTACATTTTATTGAAATATTTTTATTCATCAATGACTGTATCTCATTCTTAATAGTTTCCCTGGGTAAACGATAGGATGGAATGGCACAGTATAACATACCTCCTGGCTCATTTTCAGCTTCAAAAACAGTTACTTTGTATCCTTTTAATGAAAGATAATGAGCAGCAGTTAATCCTGCCGGACCTGAACCAATTACAGCAACAGAAGATTTTTTCCCATTTTTACTCTGTTCAATTTTTGGATTATAAATATTGGGATTAATTCGATCGGTAACAAATCGTTTAAGCGAACGAATTGCAACCGGGTCACTTCCATTATGTCCGGCCTTGCACTTTTCTTCGCATTGATGATCGCAAACTCTGGCACAAACCGATGGGAAGGGATTGGTTTCTCTTATTGCCAGATACGCTTCTTCATATTCACCTCTTGCAATATGTGCAACATATCTCCATGCTTCAGTCTCTATCGGGCATGCCGACTGACAAGGAGCGCCAACAATATCTGTGCATACAAATGCGTCACATTTCTTATCTATGATATGCCGTTCATATTCGTGGCGAAAATAGCGCAATGTACTCAATACAGGATTTGCGGCTGATTGTCCTAAACCGCACATGGTTGTATCTTTTACAACATGTGCCAATTCTTCCAATAAATCTAATTGTTCGATACTTCCTTTACCTGTTGATATATCATCTAAAATCTCATACATGCGCTGAGTACCTTTGCGACAAGTAAAACATTTTCCACAGGATTCTTCTTTCAAAAAATTCATAAAATATTTTGCAACATCCACCATACAAGTTTTTTCATCCATGACAATCATGCCACCGGAACCCATAATCGAACCAACTTTGGCAAGGCTATCATAGTCAATCGCTGTATCAAATAAAGTTGCTGGTATACATCCGCCCGACGGACCGCCCGTTTGTACTGCTTTAATTTTTGTTTTGCTCGGTGATCCGCCACCAATGTCATATACAATTTCACTCATTTTAATTCCAAGAGGCACCTCAACCAGACCGGTATTTTTAATTTTTCCTACCAAAGAAAATATCTTCGTACCTGTATTTCCAGGTTTGCCAACTTTAGCATATTCTTTTGCACCTTTTTTTATAATGACCGGGATATTTGCCAATGTTTCAACATTGTTTATACAGGTTGGATTACCATTAAGTCCTTTTTCAATGGGATACGGAGGTCGCTGCCTCGGCTCACCCATAAATCCTTCTACTGACTTAATTAATGCCGTTTCTTCTCCACAAACAAAGGCACCGGCGCCATTAACTATTTTTATTTCAAAGCTAAATCCGCTATCTAAAATATTTTCACCTAAAATCCCAACATCTGCAGCTTGGCGTAATGCAATAACAGAATGTTTTATTGCTAAAGGATATTCGCTGCGAACATAAATAAATCCTTTTCTTGCCCCAATAGCCAGCCCGGCGATTATCATTCCCTCTATTATAGCATGAGGGTTTCCTTCTAAAAGACTGCGATCCATGTATGCACCAGGGTCACCCTCATCACAATTGCATATTATATATTTCTCCCCTGTTCCGTTTCCCGATAAACTGGCTAATTCCCATTTTTTACCTGTTGGGAATCCTGCACCCCCTCGACCCCGAAGACCGGAATTTTTCACTTCATCAATGATCCATTGGGGATCATTCTTTGATAAAGCAATTTCCAATGCCTCATATCCATTCTGTTCTACATAATCAAAAATTCTAATAGGATCCAGCTTTTGATTATTTCCCAGAATAGTACGGGTCTGCTTTTTAAAAAATGGTATTTCGTTTTGAGAATCATATTTTTTCCCATCAGCTTTTTCTGTATATATGAGACCTTTATCTACAAAACCGCCTATTGCTGCTTTTACAACCCTTGGTACATCCTCCATTTTTAATTTAGGATATAAATGGTGTCCCGGCTCTACAACAATAAAAGGATCCATTTCACAAAAACCCTGGCATCCGGTGATTTTTAATCTAATTTTTTCTCTAAGATTTAATTCTATAATATTACGTTTAATTATTCGCATGATATCATTTGAACCGCTTGCCTGACCACCTGTACCGGCACACACCACCAGTGTAGGTTTATTAATTTCCATTTCCTTCTCTGATAAAATTCTATTCCGAAATCCGCTAAATTCTTCTAATGAATATAATTTTCTCATTTAAATTCTCCAAAAAGAAACCTTTTTATTATCACAAGAGAGTGGACCCACCCAAATCAAGAATATGACCTTTACATCCTCTGCGAGGGCATATTTGTACAATCCCCCCGCCTTTAACTATCATAGGAACCATATTTGTGCTGCATTCCGGGCATATAGCGCCCCCAATTAATTCCGAATGACAATGAGGACAAAAGATATGTACAACTTTTTTTTGAGGAATTTCATATTGACAGGCCACCTTATAACTGCCATATAAACCTGATAAGATTAGCCATCCATGTTTATGATCAAAATAAGCAGTAACACGAATTGAGGGATGACTATCCATAATATAATTTGAATCCATTAAACTATGATTACAGTGTGAACAGCTAACTTCCACAGGAAAAATACGTTTATCGGTTTCAATCTGAACTTCATCGAAACCTTTGCGAGATTTGTCGAGAATTTCGGCTATCTGAGATGGCTTTACTTCAGGAAAATAATGATTATCAATTACTATCACAGGTCCTAATGCACATGCTCCTAAACAATTGACCGTTTCAAATGTAAACTCTTTATCTTCAGTTGTTTCGCCTGCTTTTATCTTTAATTGTTGCTCAACTTCACTAATTATTGATTTGGCGCCTCGCACATGACAGGCAGTACCCAGACAGGCTGAAATGAGGTGCTTGCCTCTCGGCTTTAAACTAAATGCTTTATAAAAAGTAGCAACCCCATAAATATCTACCAAAGACCTGCCTGTTTTTTCAGCAACTTCTTTTAATTCCTGCTGTGGCAAATAGCTGTATTTTGCCTGAATATCTTCTAATATTGAAATTATTCCTCTTTGCGATACCCCGTTCTCTTTATCTGTGTTTACTATTTCAGATGAATCCATAAAAGCCTTTCTTTCATTATTAGTTAATACAGAAAGTTTATCTAGTTTTACAAAAAATTTTCACAATGCCAAAGCCCACCACTTGGAATTTGAATATTACAAATATCCCGATTTTGACAGATACGACAAAGTCCGTTTTGCATATTATTTACTGCATTCTCCGTAATCTTATCAGATTTTATTCTATCATGGGATAGAGAGGCGTTGATTGATTTTTGGAAATCTTGACAATAATATACTTTTCTATTTTGCTCTCTAGCACGATCACATACTAAAAGGAGAGTACACAGTCTACAAAGTGAATATTCTTCCATAACTTTAAAAATTATGTTTAATAAATAAACCTACTATAAATTATCTGGCAATATTTGTACCATTTTTATCATCTCGTTTAGTCTGTAACAATTACCGAGTATAATTTGATTACAACCTTTATTTATAAGGTATTGGAGCAAATCATCAAACAAGTATATCTGAAATTGATCTGAAACCAACTGGGGAATTATGAATCATTGGGGTAATTTTACCCGAATTTTATCAAGGATTTTATAATTTCAATATAAAGAATGTGAGATGATTTTTTATGTAAATATCTTTTAATCTGCTGGTTTAAAAATAGTTATTAAGGATGAACAAAAGTGGTGAGTCTGTCCGCTTTTCAACAAGTATATTAAATAAAATATTATTGCTTTTGTTTATGATATTTTCTTTTGTTTTAATTTCTCTCGTAGTGTTTTTCGATCAATTCCAAGAATTTCCGCAGCTTTAGTTTTATTTCCTTTAACAGAAGTTAAAACATTTTCAATATATTCTATTTCAACTGCAGTAAGTGTCCTGTTAAATCCGGTACTTTGCAAAGCTGAGAATCGCATTAGTGAAGGTAAATCAGGTACCTCTATTAAATCACCATCTGTCATAACTACAATTCTTTGAATTACATTCTCAAGTTCACGAACATTTCCGGGCCAATTGTAATCCCGAAGAACTTTTAACGCCTTGTCAGAAAATTTTGGAACCGGTTTACCCGTCTCCTCTGCAAATTTTTTGGCAAAATACTTAATTAATATTAAAATATCTTCATCTCTTTCATGAAGCGTTGGTAAATTAATAGTAATAACATTTAGTCGAAAGTATAAATCATCACGAAACAAACCTTTTTTTATTAAGCTTAATAAATCTTTATTTGTAGCAGCAATAATTCTAATATCAACTTTTCTACCTTGGTTAGTGCCAACCATAAAGACTTCTTTATCTTCCAAAACACGTAACAATTTCACCTGCATTGCCAAACTTGTTTCACTAATTTCATCTAAAAAAATTGTACCCCCATCAGCAGTTTGAAAAAAACCTGCACGGGATTCCACTGCTCCGGTAAAAGCTCCTTTTACATATCCAAACAATTCGCTTTCCAATAAAGTTTCCGGAATGCCTCCACAATTGACAGGTACAAATGGAGCTGATGATCGATTACTTCGATAATGAATTGCTCGAGCTACCAATTCTTTTCCCGTGCCACTTTCACCTGTAATTAATATATTTGCAATGGACAAAGACACCTTCTCAATTGACTGAAACACTTTCTGCATTGAAGGTGAATATCCAATCAAACCATAATTCATGAAAGTTGTTGAAAGAGGTTCTTGCTGTACCATTCGACGATCATGAAGTTTATTGAGAATTCTTTTAACAGAATTTAAAAGCTCTTCATCTGTGAAAGGTTTGGTCAAATATTCCTCGGCACCGGTTTTAATTGCTTCAACCGCACCATTAATGGTGGCATACCCGGTAATCATCATTACTTCAGTATCTTTATAATTCTCTCGTACATGCCTTATTAAATCTAATCCGCTCACCTTTGGCATTTTCAAATCAGTCATAACCAAATCAATGGGAGATGATTCTAAAACTTTAATTGCATCTATAACATTATATGCAGAGAATACAACATAACCTTCTTCCTGTAGATTTCTTTTTAAAACTTCAACCGTT
>DAOWAQ010000331.1 GCA_030634505.1 Calditrichia bacterium | reverse complement strand
AGGGACAAATCTGATAATTGCATTACAGTCTGTAACATGGAAAATATGGACCCCATGGGTATTCACACCGGTGAAAGTATTGTTGTTGCCCCTAGCCAAACATTAACAAATTCTGAATATCATAATCTGAGGTCAATTGCCATAAAAGTAATTCGTCATCTTGGCATTGTAGGGGAATGTAATATACAATATGCATTTGATCCTAAAAGTGAAGATTATCGGGTCATTGAAGTTAATGCCCGGCTTTCCCGAAGCTCAGCATTGGCTTCAAAAGCGACTGGTTATCCATTGGCATTTGTTGCGGCTAAATTGGCGATTGGATATACATTACCGGAATTGAAGAATTCGGTAACACAAACAACCTCTGCTTTTTTTGAACCTGCACTTGATTATGTGGTTGTAAAAATTCCGCGATGGGATTTGAAAAAATTTCGATTGGTTTCAAGAAAAATAGGTTCAGGTATGAAATCTGTCGGAGAGGTAATGGCAATCGGAAGGCATTTTGAAGAGGCATTACAAAAGGGTCTTCGTATGTTAGAAATTGGCGCTAATGGTTTAGTTGCAAATCCAAGCATTTCTTTTAAAAATTTAACGGAAGAATTAAAAGCACCGACTGAGGAAAGAATATTTTCAATTGTACCAGCTCTGCAACAGGGTTTTACAGTTGATGAAATTTATGACCTTTCTCATATCGATAAATGGTTTCTTTATAAATTAAAAAGAGTTGCTGATATAGCAAATCAATTGGTTTTGTTTAAAAATGGAACCATCCCTCAAAACATACTTTTAGATTCTAAACAAGCCGGATTTTCAGATAAACAGATAGCAGTTATGTGTAATTCAGATGAAGAAAAAATCCGAAAAACAAGACAAAGACAAAAGATTCTACCAAGCGTTAAACAAATCGATACATTAGCAGCAGAATACCCGGCATCTACTAATTATTTATATCTTACATATAACGGCTCTGAGGATGATATAAAACCTTCGACAAAAAAATCTGTATTAATTCTTGGGTCGGGCGCATACAGGATAGGAAGTTCTGTGGAATTTGATTGGTGTTGTGTGAATGCTGCAAAAACTCTGGGAAATCTTGGTTATCAAACGATAATGCTCAATTATAATCCGGAGACAGTCAGTACAGATTATGACCAATCTGATTATCTGTTTTTTGATGAAATTTCTCTTGAAACCGTTCAGGAAATTTATAAAAAAATGAATCCAATCGGGGTGATAATTTCTGTGGGTGGTCAGATCCCAAATAATTTGGCAATGTATTTCAATAAAACCGGAATAAAAATTTTGGGAACATCTGCTAAAAATATAGATAGAGCAGAAAACAGGCAAAAATTCTCAAATTTATTGGACAAAATTGAAATTGATCAACCGGATTGGAAAGAATTAAAATCAAAAGAAGAGGCAATTGAATTTGCCAATAAAGTAGAATACCCGGTATTAGTGCGACCATCCTATGTTTTAAGTGGCGCTGCAATGGCGGTAGCTGCAAACGATGAAGAGCTTGATAAATACTTGAACAAAGCAGTTACAATCTCGCCTGATTTTCCAACAGTTATAAGTAAATTTTTAGAGAATGCTAAAGAAATTGAAATGGATGCCGTCGCAAAAGATGGGAAGATTTTATGTTATGCTATTTCCGAACATGTTGAAAATGCAGGAGTTCATTCCGGTGACGCCACATTGGTTTTTCCACCACAAAGAATTTATCTTGAAACGATTCGTCGAGTTCGCAAAATAACATATCAAATTGCTGAAAAATTAAATATAAATGGTCCATTTAATATTCAGTTTATTGCAAAACAAAATTCGGTAAAAGTCATAGAATGTAATTTAAGAGCATCAAGAAGTTTTCCTTTTGTATCGAAAATTTTAAAATTCAATTTTATCGATATTGCTACTAGAGTGATTATGAAAAAGGCGTTTAAAAAGCCGGACAAATCTATATTTGAAATAGATTATGTTGGTGTTAAAGCGCCGCAATTTTCGTTTAACCGTCTTGAAGGCGCTGACCCGATTCTTGGTGTAGAAATGGCGTCAACCGGAGAAGTTGCTTGTATCGGGGATGACTTTGACGAAGCATATTTGAAAGCCTTAATCTCCGTTGGTTATAAATTCCCTTTCAATAATGTTTTACTATCTACCGGCCCTGTTGAATCAAAAGCAGAATTTCTGGATTCTGTAGAAATAATGATAAAAATGGGAATGAATATTTACTCCACTAAAGGAACAGCCCAATTTTTGAAAAACAATAATATCTCTTCAGAAGTTTTATATTGGCCACTTCAAAACAAACATCCCAACGTGATTGAATATATCAAAGAATCAAAAATTGACTTAATCATAAATATTCCCAAGAATTTTCAGAAAGATGAACTTACTAATGGTTATCTAATTCGCAGAGCAGCAGTAGATTATAATACTATGTTGATAACAAACCGGCAAATTGCCATGCGTTTAATAGAAGCACTATCCCGGAAAAAATTATCTGACCTGCAAATTAAAAAATGGGAAGAATACAACTAATATTATTATTGCTTTTCTTATTCCATATATATGTAGCTGAATAACTTACCAATAAAAAATTATTTTTCACAAAATTCAAATTATTGACGATCATCACCGCATGAATTAAATATTATATTGATCTTTAATTAAACAATATATTTAAAATATAAAAATCATATACATAATAAAATCAAAATAAAATGAAAGGAGGGAAAAGGGGCTTTTGTTAATTTTTTATTAACTAGAACTTAAATTAATCAGGAAGAGAGTGTATTATGTTTAAATTGTTTACTTTATTAGTAACTATTGCATCATTATTATTAGTAACAAATGTTTTCTCCGGCGATAATATTGATAATTATGTACCGGCAAATAAAATGTTAACAGAACAAACACGATCTATGCTTAACGCAATCAAAATGGCTGAAGATAATGAAGACTGGCAAACCTATGAAAATTTAAGGTCAGAATTTCTCAGGGAAATTGAACAATCAAATCCTGAACTGGCAAAATCTTATAAAACAATACAATCCGATTATAATGATTTTGATAATGTGGATGGAAATATTAATGCTGTTAATCCTGCTAATTCTCCTGTAATTTTGAATGAAGAGTTTCCAACACAATCGATTCCAGAAAAATGGTATAATGATGTACCTTTTCGTACTGGAAAGACTTTTAGAGATTTTTCAATGGACGTTAGTGTTGATGGGCATATTTATGTTTCTGTTGCTACTCGGAATGCTGCGCCCACTGCTGATTCATTAATTATTTATCGATCGTTAAATGGTGGAGTTACCTGGAATTATTGGTTGCATCGTGGTGTAGGGGCCGGGGATTATAATAAAACCGAAGTTATGTGCTTTGATT
>DAOWAQ010000032.1 GCA_030634505.1 Calditrichia bacterium | reverse complement strand
CGTTGGTGATTACTGTAAGGTTTCCGGAAGTTGTCACACCCGTCAGATCCACGGTGATTGAGGAGCTGTCTCCACCGCTCTCAGTATCAAGTAATGATCCACCGATTTCAACGAGTTCACCTCGTGAAATAATTACTTCTTTGCGATTTGCAATTGAATTAAGGCATAAAATTGTAGCAGCTGCATTATTATTTGTAATGACAGCATCTTCCGCGCCGGTGAGGGTTTGTAAAAGAGGAATAACATGATCTAAACGTTGGCCTCTTTTACCACTGTTTAAATTGATTTCAAGATTTGTAAAAACAGATATATCATCAAATGAATTTAATAATTCAGATCCCAATGGCGCTCTACCAAGCCCGGTGTGCAGAATGACGCCGGTTCCATTAATAATCCTCTTTAACACGGGATTTAACAACGAATCAACCTGTCTTAAAACAAGTTTTGAAATTAATTCACTTATATCATCTCTATTAAGTTGGTCTAGTTTATATTTTTTCGGATTTTTCTTTATTTCGTTGATACTATTTTCAATACATTTTTTAATATATTTTTGGTCAATTTTAGATTTATTACTGCTAAGTTTACAAAGCAAAGAATCAACAGACGGGATTTTTGTAAAATGTTCTTGCATTTAATTTAATTTTATTAACTATGTGTTTTTAATATAATCTAAATTTTACAAATATTACGAACTAACAACAATATCTTACTTCCAATCATCAATTTTTTTTATATTATCATTAGTACCAAATAATACCAAAGTATCATCCTTTTCTATGGGGTATTCAGGATGCGGCATAATAATTTCCTGGCCTTCTTTACTATCATATTCAGATTTTGGTTTTCGAATCATTATGACTTCAAGTCCATAAGTATTTCTTAACCTTAGTTGTGTAAGTGATTTTCCAATAAATTCTTTTGGAGGATGACATTCAAAAACTGAATAATTTTCTGCAATCTTAGTAGTAGATGATTCTTTAGGTGATTTGAGTTCCCTGACCAATCCTTCTGTGAGGTTGTGTTTGAGGCTTTCCCGGTTGTATGCTGAAATAACATCATGACGCCAAATAGTTCCTACAACTTTGTTTTCTTTTTGTGATGAAATTACAGGAAATTCATTTACAATTATTTTACCAAATAGTTTCAATACATGATCCAAATTGTCATTATCTTTTACCGTTACGATTTCGGTTCTTGCAATATCGCTTGCAACAAGCATTTTTTGCAGAGTTTCATATTCTGTAATAATAGGGCGAAGTTCTCTTTCTGATATGGCTCCAATAATCTTGTTTTTATTATCAATTGTATAAAATGTACTATGAGCACTTTCTATATAATTACCGATTATATTTGAAAGCAAAGTATCTTCGGAGAAAAGTACAATGTCTTTTCTCATTACATCTTTAACATAAATTGAGCGTAAATAACTGCTTTCTCTTCCGCGTGTAATTTCATATCCTTGTCTTTTTAGGTGTTTCTCATGAATTGATCCTTTAAGTATTAATCGAACTATTGTCGTGCTTATTACTACTGCTAACATTAAGGGTAATATGAAAGTATAGTCTCTCGTCATTTCAAATATTATTAATATTGCAGATATCGGTATAGAATTTATTCCACCAAGAACAGCCCCCATTGATACAAGAACAAAGGTTGAAGTATCTATCTGAAAACCCCAAATCGAATTAACAAAAATGGAAAATAAATATCCGAAACAAGCCCCTATAAATAATGATGGGGCGAATAGTCCTCCAAATCCGCCAGAATGTATTATCATAGGTACCAACAAAAATTTAATTAATAGTAATACTGCCACAATTTGCCACGTAATTTCACTCATTATTATTTTATTAATGGCAACATAACCTATACCAAATATATCATTGTAAAAATAACCACATACGCCTACAATGAGTCCTGCTGTCAACATTACTATCCATTGGGGAAATTTCTTCAAAATTTTATTCTGAAAAAGACTATCTAAAATATCTGAATATCGAATAAAAATTAATGATAACACACCTGCAAATATTCCTAATATAGCAAATAAATATAATTGATCATATGGACCAATATTTATGGATTCAAAATAAAAAGTTGGAGTATCTCCAAGAAAAATACGAGTGACTACACTGGCAGTAATGGATGCAAGAATTAATGCAGAAAATGTAGTAGAATGAAAATCATTTAAAAGTATAATTTCTAAGGCGAAAAAGATTCCGCCAAGTGGTGTATTAAATACTGCGGAGATTGCTGCACCTGCACCTGCAGCAGTAAAAATTCGACGGCGTACATCTGAAAATCCAAATATCTGACCTACTTTACTGGCAATACCACCGCCGACTTGAGCAGCCGGACCTTCAGGTCCCAATGTACCACCTGTGCTTATGCAAATTGCGGGTGCAAGAAAATGAAAAAGAGTGGTCCGGAAGCGAATATAACCACCACGCATAGCAACTGCTTTTATTACATCAGAAACTCCTTTTCTTTTAGCTGTTTCAGGGGAGGCTTTGATCATTAAGCTTTGTATCAGCATTCCAATTGCTGGTAATAAGATAAAAAAGGCGCCATCAAAATAGAATAATTGTTTGTTTGCATTGCTAAATAATAGAGTTGAAAAAAAAGCTATAGTTTCATGAAATAATACAGCGCCCAAACCCGCTACTACGCCTGTTACTAATGCGAATATGCTAAAAAGGGTATAATCTGGAAGTGCAACCCGGTTTACAAATTTCTGTATATTTGATAAAATATTATGAAAAAACTTATAAAAATATAGTTTATAATTCTTCATTGCAGGATTTAACCAACATTTATGAATGATAATGAAAATAAGTATGCATTGAAATACTAAATGTTAGAATAAATATAAAATAATCAGAAAATATTTTCTTTAAAAGTCATATTTACATAAATAAATAAAAAATTTCACTAACAGGCTAATTTTTTATCTTAAGAATTTAATATTTTAGATTATTTACTTTTTTCCTTTTTAATAATACGTACCTGTTTAATTCTTCTTTCAACAATTTTTTCAATGATAAATTCATAACTATTATATTTGGCGATTTCTTTTTCTTTGGGAACAGAACCAAATAATCCAAACAAAAATCCGCCAATGGTTTCTACGCCTTCTTCTGTAGGTAAATCAAGATTTAATTCTTCATTGATTTCTTCCAGAGGCATGATGCCATCTACTACATATACATTATCGCTGATTTTTCGGTGTAGAGGTAAATCAGAGTCATATTCATCCTGAATTTCGCCAACAATTTCCTCAATTATATCTTCAAGAGTTACCAATCCGGAAGTACCGCCATATTCATCGACAACAATTGCCATATGTATTTTTTCACTTTGAAATTCTCTTAAAAGCTCATCAATTTTCTTTTGTTCAGGTACAAAATAGGCAGGGCGGGTCAAATTTTCAATTGAAGTTTCCTGGGACTTTTTTGTATTCATTAAAGGCAGCAAATCTTTGGCATATACTACTCCGACGATGTTGTCAACAGTTTCTTTATAAACAGGCATGCGGCTATGCAGATATTCTTTAATTAAAGCTAATAATTCATCGATTGTAGAAGTTGACGAAATACTAATCATGTCTATTCGGGGAATCATTATTTCCTTTACAGAAGTTTCACCAAATTCAAAAATGGAGTGAATCATTTCCTTTTCTTCTTCCTCGAGTGTTCCTTTTTCTTCACCATAATCAACAAGGGTTTTTAGTTCTTCTTCAGAAAGTAATGATTTATTCTTTGCCAGTTTTAAAATATGAGTTAACCAATGAGTAAGAGTATTCAATATACTTGTGATAGGAGAAAACAAGTAATAGAAAATTGTAAGTGGATAAGCGAACTTTTGAGCAAGTTTATAGGGATTTTTAACTGCGGCAACTTTTGGTACAATTTCAGTAAAAATTAAAATTATCAAAGTCACAACAACGATATTTATTACAATTGCTATTCTTTGATCCAAACTATAAAAAGCACTTATTTGCAATGTCAGTAGTGCGGCAAGAGAGGCAGCAGCAATATTTACCACTGTATTTCCAATGACAATCGTTATTAACAATTTTTGTGGAAAAGCCAGCAGTTTAACGACCTGTTTTGCGGTCGGTTCTGTTTTCTTTTTTGTTCTTTCTATATCAGCTCTCGAATGTGAAAAAAATGCTGTCTCCGAAGACGAAAAAAATGCTGAAAGTATAAATAAAATTATAAAAATTAAAATGTAAAATGGGATTACTAAATCCAAAATGATACTATTCCTTAATTTACTCCAACATGCAATTTATTATAAAACATACGATTAACTTCTTCAACAAGCTCATTTTCTTTTTCTTTCATTTTAGCTGAATTAACTTCATCTTTGTCGTCATAACCAGCTAAGTGCAAACAACCGTGGATCAAGAGTCTACAAAGTTCCATTTCAGGACTGACACTATATTCCTTGCTCTGATCTAAGGCTCTATCAATACTTATATAAATTTCACCATCAATGACATCAGGGTTTTCATCCAAATTAAATGTAATAACATCTGTTTTGGTATCCAAATCAAAAAAACTTTGATGTAGTTGTTTTAGATATGCATCGTTAGTAAAAATAATATTGAGCGATTGCACAGTTAAATTCAATTTATTTATATTCCATTTTAAAACTTCAATAAAAGTAGTTTTAAGATGAAGATATTTAGTTACATCATGGTAATTTATTTGAATTTCCATTATTGTTCTGTTGTGACTTTTGTTCTTTTAATTTAGATTTTGCAGTCTTTTTGTTTTTGTCTTCTTCGGGATAATCTATACGTTCGTGGTAAATCCCGATCAATACCGAAACAAATCCTTCAATAATTCCTTTCAGATCACGCATGGTTAAATCACAATCTTCTAATTCACCTTCAAGAAATCGTTTTTCAACAAGATCACCCACTAATTTTCGCATGCGCCCCGGAGTTGGGGATTTGAGTGTTTTTGCAGCAGCTTCGACAGTATCGGCAAGCATAACAATTGCTGTTTCTTTTGATTGTGGTTTTGGGCCGGGATAACGATAATCTTCAATATTTATTTCTCCGGCGTCACTTGATTCCAATGCCTTATTATAAAAAAATGTCATTACATTCGTGCCATGATGCTCAGGAATAAAATCTCTTATTTTTTGGGGCAGATTAGAATCCTGAGCCATTTCAATACCATTTTTAACATGCGCAGCTAAAATCAAAGCACTCATATTAGATGCCAGAGATTCATGCTTGTTTTCACCACCTTTTTGATTTTCTACAAAATATTCAGGTTTACTCATTTTACCAATATCATGATAATAACTTCCAACACGTGCCAATAATGAATTAGCGCCATGAATTTCTATAGCTGCCGCTTCTGCAAGATTTCCCACCACGATACTATGATGAAATGTACCCGGCGCCCTGGTAGCGAGCTGTTTTAACAATGGATGATTCATATCGGATAATTCTAGCAGAGTAACATCGGTTGTAATATCAAAAACTTTTTCAAAAACCCCTAAAGACATATAAGTTATAAAAGGAGAGAGAATAGCGTTCGGTAAAATAAAGAACACAAATACCTGAAACGTATCTGATAATTCTTCATAGCGTAACGCACTAAATGCAAATAGTGACGCAGCATAGGCAATCAAAATAAATAATATTGCGCTAAATATTTGATTCCTGGTTCTGATTTGTGAAACAGAATATACTGCAACAATTCCTGTAATTACTGTCATCGTTGCTATAGAATAATCAAGTCCTAATATTCCACCAATGAGCATTCCGACTACAGCGGTACCTATAAATCCAATACTTAAATCAAATAATATTCCAAGCAACATTCCGGAAATAGTTGTAGGAATAAGATAAGCGCTCCAACCCAGTGGTCCAACGATTATGGCGCCTAATCCAACTTGTAGAAATATTATAAGATTTACCAGTAAAAGTTTTTTATTATCCGCGAAAATTTTTGGTCTGTTTTTATACAAATATATACCAAGAATAAACATTATAAGAATGGTTAATAAATATTTTCCGAAATGCGAAAGAAAGTTTTGCCAATTTCCTTCGAGGGCACTTTTTTCTGCAAGAGCGATTTCGAGAGATCTTAATTTTAGAGAGATATTTTCAGTTACTCTTTCGTTTGCATCAATAATTCGTTCATTTTCATAAACTAAATCCAAAGATAAAGCTACAGATGCAATTGCGTTATTTTTTCGCTGTTTTGTCAAATCCTTGTTGAAAATTAAGTTAGGCTTTATGTAAGATTTTATAAGTTTAATGTATATAGCATTGGGTTCATATTCAGCCATATAATTAATTAGCTGATTTTGTACAACATTTAAATCATTTACATTTTTAATATCTTCTTCTTCTTCAATGCCTTTATTTATTATTATAATTATTTCATTCGTGATGCGAGATTTACTAATGTTTATTATCTTTTTATCATAAGAATCAGTTAAATATTGTTTTGCAGCATTAAATAATTCGTCGTTTCTTATAGTGCTGAAAAATTTAAATAATAACACGATTTCTTCTTTGGAAAATCCGGGCTTATAATCGATATAGATGCGATTGAAAATTGAATCTATATTAATTTTTTGACTTCCTGATATATAAATAGAATCTTGCAGGTTTATTCTTTTTGGTAAGCTTGAAATGAAATTCCAGAAATCTTCAAACTTACTAATTTCTTCTTCTGCTACTGAATTGTTAAAATCAAAATAATCTGATATTTTATTTGCAGCAGAGTTTCTTTCCAGAGTTAACTGTTCTTCCGTTTTTAAAACTGGAAATGTAAAAGGGGCAATTACTTTTTTATTAACAATACTTCCGATACCAAGATCAGTATATTTTAAAGATCTGCCCGATGGGAAGAGCAATGGAATTATTATCACAACAATCAGAAAAAAACTAATTTTTATTGACCAGTCTTTTAATGAGTATCCTGAAATCATTTTTGTTTTGAACTGATCTTTTCTATTTGGTTTTTCTTTTAGATCCGGCATTCATTTCCTCATATTGAATCAATTGCTACATTTTCTCTAGTATATTAAGAGATTCTTTTTCACCAAACAACAATAATTTGTCACCCAATTCAATTTTATAATTAGCGTCCGGTTGAATACCGGTATTATTTGAATCTGTAGCGGATGTATGCAATTTTTTTATTAGTAGAATATCTACTTTGTATTCCGACCGTACATCTAACTCACCTAAACTTTTTCCTATAAACGTGGTAGGGGATTCTATTTCTGCGAGATAGTAATCATCAATAACATGTACATGTTTTAGTGGTGATATGTTTTTCATGCTTGAACCTACAGTTCCAGACATATCGCGCATAAATACTTGTTTGTTATACACATTAATAACTTCTGTTCTCCATATACAACCAATAACCTTATTATCTTTGAAATTAGAAACTACAGGAAGTTCATCAATATTTAATAATCCGAAGTGCTTCATCACTTCATCCAGACTGGTATCAAGACTTACCACAGGCGGTGTTGCTTCCATTATATCCTTTACGATGAGCAAATGTTTCAGCGTTTCATAATCCTGCATATTTCTTCTGACTTCATTCAAAGAAACGGTTCCCAATAATTTTCTATTGTCATCAACCACGTAGATAATCGAATGCGGACTATTTGATATCTTTTCAATAGTTGTCGGATAAGATTCCTGCTCAGTTATCAATTCAACATTTTTACTAAAAACATCTTTCACTTTTAAAGATTTTAGCACATTTATTTCGCGACCTTCAAATAAATTGATACCTCTTAATTTAAGTTTTAATGTATAAATTGATTCTTTGCTTAAACGCATGGCCAAAATAGTTGCAATTATGCAGGTTATCATTAAAGGTAAAATTATTTTATAATCATTGCTCATTTCAAAAATAATCAAAATTGCAGCAATGGGGCCATGAGTAGCAGCTGCAACTACTCCGCCCATGGCAACCAAAGCATAGGCACCGGGAAATATGTCTAATGAAGGGAATAACCATGAAATAAAAGTACCAAAAAAACTACCCAGCATTGCTCCTAGAAACAGTGAGGGAGCAAAAATTCCTCCTGATCCTCCACTTCCTAAGCTTAATGAGGTTGCAAATAATTTTATAAACACTAAAACAAGCGCTATTTTCCAAATCAGATTGTTTTGCAAAGCACTGTCTATTGTTTCATACCCAACTCCAAAAATTTCAGGAAATTGCAAAGCGATAATTCCTATTCCGAGACCGCCAATTCCAGCTTTGACATATTCAGGCCAATTTAAGTTATCAAAAACATTTTCAGATTTATATAGAGTTTTAATAAACAAAAAAGCTACAAATCCGGCAAGAAAACCAAGGAGTACGTAAAATACCAGTTCATACGGTGATTCTAAATGATATTGCGGTACAATAAATGCGGGAAAATCACCAAGGAAGTGTCTTGAAACAACTGTTGCCATTACACTTGAAATAACCACAGCGCTAAATTGTGCTATAGCAAAGTCACCCAGAATTACCTCAGAAGCGAATAAAGCTCCGGCTATTGGTGCATTAAATGCAGCGGCAATTCCTGATGCTGCACCACAGGCAACAAATGTGCGCATTCTCCGGGCATTAACTCGTAAAAATTGACCCACCGCAGAACCAATGGCTGAACCAATTTGAATTACAGGACCCTCACGTCCAACAGATCCACCGGATGCGATATAAATAGAGGAAGCAAATAATTTTGCAATTACAACCCTAGGTCTTATAATTCCATTTCTAAGTGTAATGGCTTCCATAACTTCCGGAACGCCATGTCCTTTAGCTTCTTTCGCTACATATTGAATGATTAATCCAACAATAATTCCGCCTGACATTGGAATAATCAATTTCCAATACCAGGCAACATTTTTTACAAATTCAAGTGAATATTCACCTTGCCAAAAAAATCGTTTAAATATTATAATTAATTCTTGTATACCTACTGAACCAAAACCAGCTAATACGCCGATAATTACTGCAATGATTAATACAAAGGAGTGCTCGCGCATTTTGGCTTTAAAAACATAACGCGAGACTGTTTTGGATATTTTTTGGTATAATGAGCTAAGTTGTTGTGGGGGTTCCATCTTCCGTTGTCGTTACCAGCTGTTATTTTTGAATTGATTTAATGTTGTTGTTTTCGTCAACCAGAATGACGATAGGGTGGTGATGGATTATATCTTCGTCAGGAAGAGAGGTATAAGTTATAATGATTACCGGGTCATCAATTTCTCCTAATCTTGCCGCACCGCCATTTAAGGTAATTTCACCCGAATTCTCTTTACCCTTAATCGCATATGTTGTAAAGCGATGTCCATTATTGATATTTACAACATTGACTTTTTCAAATGGCAAGATGTCAGCTTCTTCCATCAATTTCGGATCAATCGATAAACTGCCTTCATAATTCAAATTTGAATCTGTAATGCGAGCGCGGTGAATCTTTGATTTCAGGATGGTTCTGAACATTTATTTTTTAAACTCCGGACTTTTATAAAATTAAGCGCAAAATTTAACCATACATTTGTAGTAATTCAACAAATATTATTTGTATATCTAACCAAATAAAATTAGTTAGCATTCCTTAAAAATTCATGTTTCAAAGTATTCATCGAATGTGACTAAAGTTGAAAGTTGCTAAAATGTCTAAAGTCAATTTAAAGCGAATCACTCGACTAATCCCAATTTAATTATAATAAATATATTGACAACTGTAACGTGACAAGTTATATTTCAGATATGATAAAGTCATTTGCCGACAAAGAGACTCAACAGCTTTTCACTAAAGGCAAATCAAGACATTTACCTCCTGATTTGATAAAAAGGGCTATTCGTCGTTTGGAATACATCAATTTTGCAACAAATATAAATGACCTAAAGGTGCCTCCAATCAACCGATTACATGCTCTTAAAAGTAACAAAGAGGGGTATTATTCAATTTCCATAAACAATCAATGGCGTATATGTTTTCGGTTTATTGATGGTGACGCCTTTGACGTTGAAATAATTGATTATCACTAAGGAGAAACAGAATGACAATACGAAATACATTAAATCGTGAAATCCCACCGACACATCCGGGTGAAATGATAAGAGAAGATTTCATACCGGATTATAGTCTAACAGTTACATCATTGGCGAATGCTTTGGGGGTTTCTCGTCAAACAATTAATGAACTTTTAAGAAAAAAAAGATCCATCAGCCCTGCTATGGCACTTCGATTATCACATCTATTTGGAAATTCTCCTGAATTCTGGTTAAACGCACAACACGCATACGACCTTTGGGAATCCGAAAAACGTTTTAAAAAGGAACTGAATAACATACACCCACTTAGTGCAGCTTAATATTACCATTTTAAATTTATGGATATTATAGACACTAAGTTTCACGAAACGTCACAAACATATTAAAACAGATTTTTAACTTTAGTCACTTTTCCTATTGGGATCCCTTCTGGAAGTTCACTTTATACTTCTAACTTGTTTTATTTTGTCAGGGCCGGATTGTGCAGAACATAGCCATTAGGTTCCATTCTGTATTTACGTTTTAATTCAATCGTTTCAGCTGGTAAAATCGACATAAAGCCAAATTTTTCACGAATCTCATCGATAGAAATGTTTAGCATTTCCTGTCGCGTACGCTCGTTGAAAAAACTCATTTGCAAGTTTCGTGGTTCAATGTTGGTTACCCCGACACCGACATGGCGAACCCGGACACGTCGAAAATGGATTTCCTTATAAAGTGTATCTACCATCTGAAATATAGCGGCGCTATCATTTGTAGAATGGGGAAGAGAACGCGAACGGCTGTCATTTGTGAAGTCGGAGTAGCGGATTTTCACCGATACT
>DAOWAQ010000116.1 GCA_030634505.1 Calditrichia bacterium | reverse complement strand
GGTATGATGATTCCAGGTATGTTGAGTGGATGGTTACAGGAATTAATCGGATATCCCCATTTTTTCATTTGGGTACTCATTGCTACGATTCCCGGTTTTATAATTTTATTTTTTATTCCTCTTGACCCGGAATTTGGAAAAAAAATTGAGAAAAAAGAAAACTAACTACCACTGTCAAGTCCTAAATCCCCTCCTTACCAAGGAGGGGACAAAGGGGAGGTTTTTCTTTAGGAATAAACATGAATCAAAAAAGACTTGTATCACTCGATTTTCTCCGCGGTTTAACTATTGCACTCATGATTACTGTTAACAACCCGGGAAACTGGGGAAATGTGTATGCTCCATTATTGCATGCAAAATGGCATGGATGGACAGCCACAGATTTGGTCTTTCCTTTTTTCCTGTTTATCGTTGGTGTGGCTATTCCACTAAGTTTCACCAAGTTGTTGGATAAGGGTGTTCCGAAATTAGATTTGTTAAAAAAAGTTATCCGCAGAACAATTCTTATTTGGGGAATTGGATTACTATTGCACGCCTGGTCTTTTGGCATTCCTTTAAATCCTGAACAGTCTTTTACACTTGACGGATTCATCAAAACTTTTACTCACTTAAGAATATTAGGAGTCCTGCCCCGCATTGCCCTGTGCTATTTTATCGCCAGTTTAATATTTATATATCTGCCAAAAAACTCACACAGGATTTACGCCGGACTTGGACTAATTTTTTTATACGAAATCCTACTGCGTATTCCCTGGGTTTCCGGTTGGGGTGGTGGAGATCTTACATTGGAAACTAATTTCGCCCGATTTATTGATATGCAAATTTTAGGCACTAATCACATGTGGGGTGGCATGGGAATGCCATTTGATCCTGAAGGAATTGTTTCTACATTTACTGCAGCAGTGACCACCATGTTGGGTATATTTACAGGGTTGATTCTTCTCAAAGATTGGGAATTGAATAAAAAATTAAAAACCATTTTTTTGTTCGGATTGGGTTTTTACCTCGCAGGAGAAATTTTAGGATTAATCGAACCTATTAATAAACAATTATGGACGTCAACCTATGTTTTAGCGATGGGTGGACTGACCATGATCATGTTATCTTTCACAACTCTGATTATTGATATATTTAAGAAGGATAGCATTGCCAAACCTTTTATCGCTATGGGTAGTAATCCATTAATTGCATTTGTGGGTTCCAGTTTTATAGCCAAGAATTTTTATTTGATAAAATTTTACAGCAATGACGGCAATTTAATCTCCTTAAAAACCTGGATATATCAAAACATCTGTTTGTCGGTATTTAGTGAAATTAATGCTTCCCTGTTTCACGCGATATTGCATTTGACATTTTGGTTATTAATAACCTGGTGGATGTATAAAAAGAAGATTTTTATAAAAATATAAAGTTACAATTACCTGATGCAAAAATATTATCCCTTTATTTGCAATATCTGACTATTGTGATATTAAGTCTGGGATAACAGGTTTGGAAAAGTACTAGCTTTCTTAAAACCAAGTTCATCATTTTGCTATATGGCTCTATTATCAATATAACTTGGTACAATATTCAGTTTATTTCTTCTTCCTTTTCTTGTGCCATTCTTGATCTCCATAGAGTTCATCCTCACACACTGAACATAATCCATGACTGAAAATAGCATCTGTATGACTCTCGATATATGCTTCAATTTGATTCCAATAGCCTTTGTCATCGCGTATCTTTTTACATTCAGCACATATTGGAAGAAGGCCGCTTAATTTTTTCACTTCAGCCAATGCAGCCTGAAGTTTTGTAATAAGTTTTTGTTGTGCTTTATCTTTCTTTTCTAACTCTAAATTAGCCTCATTTAACTTGGTCATTTGTTGTTTAAGATTATCTGCCTGTAGTTGAATCAATTTTTTCTGTTTAAACAGGTCAATGAAAACATTCACCTTACTTTTCAATATTTCAGGATCTAGGGGTTTTAGAAGATAATAAACAACACCGGCTTCATAACCTTTAAAAATATTCTTCTTTTCCTTTTTGATAGCCGTAATAAAAATTATCGGAATATGTTTTGATTCGTTTTTACCTCGTAATAATTCTGCAATTTCAAAGCCGTTCATTACCGGCATATGAACATCAGTTAAAATCAGCGCAAATTCATATTCGAGGACCTTAGCAAGAGCTTCTTGTCCTGAAGTAGTTTTAATTAGGTTAAATTTAGGATCGTCCAAAATACTTTCCAAAGCTATAAGATTTTCCATCCGGTCATCAATCAGCAGTAAATTGTATTCTTCTTTTTTATCCATAATCACCATTCTTTCATTTTGTATATTTGTTATTCATATTTTATATATTTCATCCGGCCATAAAATATAGTCTATTTATACAACCACACCTGTAATAATGACAACAGTTTTTCCGGATCGACAGGTTTTGACATATAATCGGTCGCTCCGGCATTAATACATTTGCTGCGATCTCCTTTCATAGCTTTTGCAGTCAAAGCGATAATTGGTAAATTGCTAAATTTCTTTTGCTTACGTATGCGCTTCATTGCTTCATATCCGTCCATTTCCGGCATCATAATATCCATTAATACAAGATTGATATGGTCATTCTTTTTTAATTGTTCCAATGCTTCAACACCATTTTTTCCGGCAATTATCTTCATTCCCTTTTCTTCCAGAATATTAGAAAGAGCAAAGACATTACGCATATCATCATCAACAATCAGGATTTTTTTATCATTAAAGATCATATCTTGGTCATTCTTTATTTTAATCACATTTAGCTGCTCTTGCGGTAGACCATTTTCTGCATGATGCAGGAAAAGAGTGGTTTCGTCAAGTAGTCTATCCATATATTTTTCATTTTTATGAATTATACTTTCAGTATATTTGCTGAGCTCTGTTTCCTCTTTTCGCGAAACGTTATTTTCAGTATAAATAATAACCGGCGTATTTGGAATATTATTATCCTCCCTTACTTGTTTAACAATGTTCAGAACCGGAATATCTTTAATGGACAGGTCGATCACCATACAGTCAAATTTTTCAGTTTGAAGCAGTTTCAGCGCCTTTTTACCGGAATCAATCGCTGTTGTTTCCACATCTTCAGCAGCCATTAAATTGAGAATATTATTGCGCTCGTTCTCATCTTTTACAACCAATAATAATTTTTTTATCAGTTTATCAAGCGCATCTTCAATTTTATGAAATGCTAGATTCAGTCCCTCAATATCAACTGGTTTTCTAAGGTAACCAATCGCACCCATGTTTAATGCTTTCTGGCTTTTATCAGAAATAGAAATAAAATGTACCGGGATATGCCTGGTATTAGAATTTTTCTTAAGGCGTTCCATTACAATCAAGCCATCCATCCTCGGCAGTTCAATTTCTGAGATGATTACGCTTGGCTTGTATTGAAAAGCAAGTTGGAGTCCGGCTTCTCCATCAACAGCAATCAAACATTTAAATCCTTTGTTTCGGGCAAAATCAAAAAGGATTTTAGCGAATTTAGCATCATTTTCAATTATTAAAATTGTTTTATTACCGGTGTAAATATCGAGTCTATCATCCCTGATACTTTCACTGCTTTGATCGAAAGCTACAGAGGATATCGGAGGTATCTGTGCTTTGTCTTTAGGTCCATCGGATATGGACTTGGTGATTTTTAGTTTTTCTTGTTCTGTGTCTAAGTGTGATTGTTTTTGTTCTGTAGATTTACTATACGGTAAGTAGAGACTGAAGGTTGATCCCTTTCCTTCCATACTTTCCAGCTGGATTTCACCGCCGAGTAAATACGAGAATTCTTTAGAAATTGACAAACCAAGACCCGTTCCTCCGAACTTCCTGTTCGTTGTACCATCGGCTTGCTGAAAAGCTTCAAAAATCAATTTTTGTTTTTCCGCAGGTATTCCTATTCCGGTATCAGAAACAGATATACACACTACCTGATCATTATTTAAGGAGCCGCGCAATAGTTTTATATTATTTGAGGGTTGGTGTATATCTATGGCGATGCCCCCGTTTTCTGTAAATTTTAATGAATTTGATATCAGGTTTTTAAGAATTTGTTCCACTTTTTGGCGGTCGGAATGAATGATTGGTGGCAGGTCGTTAGAAACCCTGGTCTTTAAATACAGTCCTTTTTCTTTAGCTATATGCTCATAATTTTGTTGAATATAATTTGCTACATTCTTTAGTTCAAAATCCTCATAATTAAGAATCATTTTGCCGGATTCCACTTTAGAAAGATCCAAAATATCATTAATTAATTCCAGAAGCTCTGCTCCGGCGGAGTGCACCGTTGAGGCAAATTTAACCTGTTTTTCCGTAAGATTGCCTTCTTTATTATCTGCTAACATTTTAGAAAGAATAAGTAAACTATTTAACGGTGTACGCAATTCATGAGACATATTGGCCAGAAATTCGGATTTATATTTGCTGGCAACTTCCAATTCTTTTGCATGTTCTTCGAGAAGTAATTGAGCTGAATGCAAATCCTGATTTTTCTGGCGAATTTCCTCTGTATATCCTTCAAGAGATTCTGTTTTCTCTTCCAATTCTTCATTTGTTTGCTGCAATTCTTCCTGTTGAGTTTTTAATTCTTCATTAGTCACCCGCAATTCTTCACGTTGCTTATCCATCTCTTCTGCCTGATGTTGTGTTTTTTGCAGAAGTTCTCGCATTTTTATTCTGGAATCTGCTGTTTGGAAAGCGATAGCTAACATCTCTGATATTTGATCGAGAAATTGCAATTGTAAATCATTAAATTCCTGTAAGGTCCCAAGTTCAATAACACCAACAACATTTTTATCCATCAAAAGAGGTGTCAATAAAATACTTGACGGTACCCTTTCTACAATACCGGAATTAATTTTTATGCAATCATCAGGCATATTCTTAATAATAATAGACTTTTTTTCCAATGCGCATTGTCCGACTAAACCTTCACCCATTTTAAATATATTTGACCGATCCTTGTTTTGGGAAAAAGCGTAACTCCCAATCATACTGTATTCATCCGTTTCATTCTTAATATAAATGGCACCAATTTGTGCATTTACATATTTAGCAATATAATTCAAAGTATTCTGACAAAGTTCAACAATATCCTGATCTCTGCGGTTTATTTCACTTAAATCGTTCTGGCCGGATTTTAACCAATCTTGGTCCTTTGTTTTGATATCTTTTTCTAAAAGTGAATCAGTCATCTCGTTGAGGGCTATCGTCAATTCATCTTTTTCCGATGTTGGTTCCAGTTGGTCTTTATAACTGCCTGCGGCTACTAATTTTGCATGTTCTACCTTTCTGAGTATATTTTCCTGAAAATCTTCAATAGCCAGCGCAAGCTGCCCAAATTCGTCTTTGGAATAAACCTCAACTTTTACAGAAAGATCGCCTTCTATAATTTTTTCTATTGTTTTAATAATTTTTGACATCGGGTTGACAAGTATTACCTGCATCACTTGCAAAAACATTAGAAATACAAAGGCGAGAATCAGGATTAGTGCCATCGTTAATATAAATAATACCCCACTGATGTAGTCATCTATGCTTTTAATCGCATGGGCAAATCCAGATTCAACTATTAGCATCTCATCAATTTTGTTTTGTATGATTTCTAAATGTGCATTATCAGATTTTACAATGTATTGTTCCACAGACTGTTTCATTTCAATTCCAATTTGAAAGGCCCGAGCAGCTTTTTCCTGGGAGAGCTTTAATTCATCACTGTCTATCCAAAGTAACATCTTTATGCGATTTGACAATAGTTTTGCCTCTGTCATAGATTCTAAAAAGCCTGAAAAATTATGATACAAGATTCGCGTAAATTCCTCCGGGGAATTTCTATCCGATAGATCATTAATATTCCCAAAAACCTGTGCAACCTTATTCGCACGCTCGAAACTTCCGTAGGCAGCTTTGAGATCTTCGTTATTCTTATAAACAAGGTATTTGTAAAATTCCTGGGTACCGGAAAGAAACTGAACATTATGATAGCTCTGCCCTTTTAGAATAATACCAACAACTTGACTTGTATTTAACAAATAATTAAAACCCGGGCCGAAAAATAATAAAAAAATCAGGATGACAACCAATGCTGAAAAAGCCATTTTTTGTCTTATTTTAATATTTTTAAACCAGTCCTTCATCATATAACCAATCTATTTATACACTAATGATTTAAATTGTAAAGATGTAATTTTCAATCTTGGTTAATTTAACTATCATAACTACATTTATTTTCGGCAATTGTAACTTTTACTTTATACTTCAAGCGCAAGAAATCTAAAGGAAAATAAATTGAGGTTTATATTTTTAAATAACTATTATTTTCATGAGTATCCGGCAAAGTAATTTTTAATTGATAAAATTTTACGGCAGTAATGGAAATTTAATTTCCCTGAAGACCTGGATATATCAAAATACATGCTTGTCAGTTTTTAGTGAAGTTAAGACATCACTGGGTCAAGCAATTTGACATTTAACACTTTG
>DAOWAQ010000301.1 GCA_030634505.1 Calditrichia bacterium | reverse complement strand
GTAATTCGCAGATTAAAAAGAATATGTGAGTTCTATGGTTCAAAACCTCAGTTCATTTGTTCTTCAGCAACCATTGCTAATCTTGAAGAATTGGCATCAAAAATTATAGGAGAAGATGTAGTGATTGTGGAGAATAATGGTGCTCCGGCGGGTGAAAAAAACTTTATATTTTACAATCCACCTGTAGTAAATAGAGAATTAGGGATTAGAAATTCAGTATTAAAAGAAGTAAGAAAAATAGTAAGATATTTTTTGCCTACAGGAATACAACTTATCGTATTTGCAAGAAGTCGTCTAAATGTCGAAATATTGGTAACATATATAAAAGAAACTGCAAGACAACTTAAAATTAGTCCAAATAAAATCCGTGGTTATCGTGGAGGATACCTGCCGAATGAACGAAGAGAAATTGAAAAAGGCCTTAGGAATGGAGACATTCAGGTAGTCATAAGTACAAATGCATTGGAATTGGGCATTGATATCGGACAATTAGATTTGTCTATTATGGCAGGGTATCCGGGCAATATATCAAGTACATGGCAACAAGCTGGAAGGGCGGGGAGAAGGCAAACTACATCGGTTTCTATCATGGTTGCCAGTAGTTCACCACTTGACCAATATATAGTAGAGAATCCGGATTATTTTTTCGGTAAAAATCCGGAAACTGCGAATGTTGATGAAAATAATTTACCAATATTAATGAGTCATTTAAAATGTGCAGCATTCGAACTGCCATTTACTACTGAAGAAGCATTTGGTGGAGATGCGACACAACAACTTCTTGGATATTTACGTGATGAGAATATTTTAAGAGAAACAGATGGTAAATATTATTGGATGCAGGAAATATATCCGGCAGATGAGGTTAGTCTGAGAAGTGCTAATCCAAATAATGTAGTAATAGTCGATACTAGTAATGATAATAGAGTTATTGGAGAAGTTGATTTATTCTCTGCTCCAATGCTGGTACATAAGGATGCGATTTATATTCATGAAAGTCAGCAATTCCAAGTAAATGAATTTGATTGGGATGGAAAAAAGGCTTTTGTAAGTGAGACTGATTCTGACTACTTTACTGATGCGATCTCTAAAACTGATTTAAAAGTACTCGATATTTTAGAAGAGAAGGCTAATACCTTTTATAAAAAGTTTTATGGTGAAGTTTCTGTTACTACTGTAACAACGGCATTTAAAAAAATAAAATTCTTCTCTCATGAAAATGTAGGTTTGGGAAAAGTATATTTACCAGAAATCGAAATGCATTCAACATCGATATGGTGGGAATTTCCCGACAAAGTTTTCGATGATCCTTATTTTGAAGAATCAGTAATTGGAGAAGGCATTAAAGGCATTGCATATATTATGAATAATTTAATTCCATTATTTATTATGTGTGATAGAAATGATATCAGTGTAGTTCCAATGGTAAGGGCGCCTTTTACAAATCAACCGACTATTTATGTCTATGATAAATATCCGGGAGGGGTGGGGCTAAGTAAAAAAATATTTCAAATTGATAGAATGATTCTTAAAACTATAATAGATCATATAAATAATTGTCATTGTGAAAATGGATGTCCGGCTTGTATTGGACCTCCTGTAGAAGCAGGTTTATTTGGCAAAAAGAGTGCGATAAAAATTTTAAAGATAATAGCTTAATGTAATATAAATAAAATGTTGGAGTTTTGGAGTAAATGGGTATTGCAATACTCCAGCAGTCCAATACTGGAATCACAAAAGTATTTCATGGATATAATTGACAAGCTAAAATACTACTCGGATTCTACTCAACCTAAACCTGAACCACAAAAGAAATCCAATCTTCAGGAATTAGCGACAAATCTAAATGGGTATGTGTTTGAAGAAAATTCTTTACCTCTTATAAAACGTGAATCTTATTTTTCATTTAACGATATTCAAATAGAGAAACTAAATACAAAATCAATCAAGCTTCCGCTGCTTACAAAGGGTGATTTTTCTAAACTTATTAATATTACTGATTTACTTTTTTTTGACCTTGAAACAACGGGACTTGCGGGTGGTGCAGGAACCTATCCATTCTTGATAGGAATAGCTTTTTTTGAAAATAACGGATTTAAGATCATACAATACTTTTTACCTGAATATGACAGAGATATCTATGCTTATTTAGACATCAAAAAACATATAAAGAATAAATCAATATTAGCTTCATTTAACGGGAAATCGTATGACTATCCATTATTGAAAAACAGGTTTATTTTAAATCGTTTTGATGATATTTTCAAAGATTTTAAGCATATTGATTTATTACACTTGAGTCGTCGAATGTGGAAAAATAGCCTTGATAACTGTAGCCTAGGAAACATTGAACAGCAAATATTTAAATTTAGCAGGTTGAATGATATTGAAGGATACTTAATTCCACATACATATTTTGATTACTTACAAAGCGGCAATTATAACGATATTGTTAACATCATTTTACATAATGAGCAAGACCTGGTTTCATTGGGGCGCTTAATATTCCATTTATCTCAAATCGAAAATGAAGTAAAAAATACAAAAATTAACGAATCAGAAATTGTTTCGCTTTTTGAGATTGCAATAAAATCTAATTCATTATCAAAAGCAAAATATTATTTAGAGTTAATCAAAAAAAGAAAAGTTGAAGTTCCGCAAAAATCAATGTTTATATATAGCTTGCTTTTAAAAAGAAATTCAGAATGGAGTGAATGTACAAAAATTTGGGAAACATTAACTCAAAACGAAAGTCATGCTTTATTGGCGTTTGAGGAATTAGCGAAATATCATGAACACAGAAATAAAGATATTAATAAAGCAATGCAAATAATCAACAGAGCATATGAATTAATAAATATACTTAGTGAAATAAACGATGATAATTATGGCAAATTAAAAAAAACAGAGTTTGAGCATCGTAAAAAAAGATTAAATAAAAAACTTTCACAAGGGTGATATGCATGTCAGAATTTAAAATTGTGCAGACTAATGAAAATAATGTTTTAAAACATGGATTGTGTGGATATAAAAGTATAAAACGTCCCGGCTTTCCTGAAAAGGTAAGCTGGCTAAAGGACAGACTAAAAGAAGGATTGGTCATTAAATCGCTTTACTCGGATGAGTTAGGCACTCAGGGCATGATTGAATATATTCCCGGTGAATATTGTTGGAGACCGGTTTCAGCCAAAGGCTATATGTTTATTCATTGTTTATTTGTCGGATTTAAAAAAGAACACAAAAATAAGGGATATGCCTCGAGTTTATTGGATGAATGTGAAAAAGATGCTAAAGAATCAAACAAACACGGCGTAACAATTATTACTCGTAAAGGTTCTTTTATGGTTGATAAAGACATTTTTATAAAAAGGGGATATAAGACGGTAGATAAAGCCAGATCAGATTTTGAATTACTAGTTAAGAAGTATAAATCTAATGCAAAAGACCCTGAATTTTTAATGGATGAAGATAAGTTAAAAACAGATTATGCCAATGGATTAACAATCATTCGTG
>DAOWAQ010000326.1 GCA_030634505.1 Calditrichia bacterium | reverse complement strand
AGTTTTATTTCCTGATCTTTATATTGAAGCAGGTATAATTGATAATACAATCCTTTTTGTTCAATAAGGTCTTGGTGTTTCCCTATTTCCCTTATTCTTCCTTTGTGCATTACAATTATTTTATCCGCATTTTGAATAGTTGACAATCGGTGCGCAATGATAATTGACGTCCGGTCTTTCATTAAGGTTTTTAATGCTGATTGAATATAAATTTCTGTTTCAGTATCAACGCTTGATGTTGCTTCATCAAGAATTAGAATTCGGGGATTTATTACCAGTGCTCGCGCAAAAGAGATAAGTTGTTTTTGACCCAAAGAAAGTGAAACTCCTCTTTCTTTAACCAACGTATCAAACTTGTTGTGTAAGTTGTTTATAAAATGATGTGCGTTTACCTGTTCGGCTGCCCATTTAACCTGTTCAATAGAAATTGTGGAATCCCCGAGACGGATATTGTCTGTGATTGTTCCCGAAAACAGAAATACATCTTGCAAAACAACAGCTATTTGTCTTCGTAAAATATTTTTATCCCATTTCAATAATGGAATTTTGTCGATTAAAATTTCACCGGATTGAATATCATAATATCTTCCAAGAACATTAATCAAACTTGTTTTACCTGCTCCCGTATGTCCAACAATGGCAACTTTTTCTCCTGTATTCACGTAAAAATTAATGTCTTTTAATACGTAATTTTCTTCATCATAGGCAAAAAACACTTTGCTAAATTGTATCTCTCCATTAATTTTGGTGATACTTTGTGGGTTTTCTGGATTTTTAATTTCCGGCTCAATGTCCAATAAATTAAAAACACGTTCTGAAGAAGCCATGGCTTGTTGAAGAATATTGTATTTTTCACTTAAATCGCTAATCGGCCTAAAAAACATTTGTGCTAATTGAATAAAAGCGACCAATGCTCCGAATGTTGTCAATTCTTCCAGTTTATAAATACCACCCCGCCAGATTACCAGGGCAATCGCAATTGCACTTACTATTTCTATTGCAGGATAAAACATGGCATAATAGAAAACAGTTTTTACATGGTATTCTGTATGCTTTTTATTTATATCCTTAAATTGATTAAAGTTTTTTTCAGTTCGGTTAAATATTTGAATTATGCTCATCCCGGTTATATTTTCCTGGGTATAAGAATTTATTCGAGCCAGCCATTTCCGAATATTTCTAAATCCGTCCCTCACCTTGCTACGAAAAATAAAAGTGATTAAAAACAAAATTGGAATCACAGAAAATGTCCATAACGCCAGTTTAAAATTTAAATAAAGCAGAGTGCCAATTATGCCAATCAACAGGAAAATGTCCCCAAAAATAGTTACAATCCCCTGCGTAAACATTTGATTTAACGATTCAATATCAGATGTTACCCGGGTCATTAATCTGCCAACAGGATTTTTATCAAAAAAGCGTAAGGATAATGATTGAATATGGGAAAAAACCTTAGAGCGTATATCGTACATTAATTTTTGCCCGAAATATTGGGTGATATAAATTTGTAGGTATTGGGTGATAAAAACCAACATTAATACAATCACGTATAAAATTAAAATTAAATATAAACCCTGAATATCATTTACCCGGATATAATCGTCAATAGCCATTTTAGTTAAAAGGGGACCGGCTAATTGTAAAAATGAAGAAAGCAAAGTTAGAGAAATTCCCAAAAACATTAATTTTTTATAGGGTTTTGCGTATGAAAGAAGCCTCTTCATCAGCGTTGAATCATATGCTTTACCTGTTATTTCATCTCCGTGCATAAACAATTACTCTTTTTTTAATCTATTATGAATTTCTGATATAATTTTTACAGCCCTATCAACCTCATCATTCGTATTAAATCTGCCAAAAGAAAAACGTATTGAATTTTCTGTATGTTCTTTTGGAAGATGCATTGCTGATAATACATGGGAAGGATTAATGGAGCCTGAACTACAGGCAGATCCGCTTGAACAGGCAATACCTTCTAAATCCAAATTCAATATCAAACTATCAATTGAAATATCAGGAAAATAAATGTTTGATAAATTAAAAATTCTGGGTGAATGTCGGCAGTGAACAATTATTTCCGGAATCAGTGATAACAATTTCTCTTCAAATGTATCACGTAGAATTTTTATTCTTTCTCTTTCGTTTTTGGTGACGACTGTTTGCTCAATTGCTTTACCAAAACCTGCAATACCGGTAAGATTTTCAGTACCTGCCCGCAAAGTACGTTCCTGAGATCCACCAAAGAAAAGATTATTAATCTTAGTGCCCGATCGGATAAAAAGAGCGCCGACTCCTTTCGGCCCATAAATTTTATGTGCTGACATTGAAAGTAAATCTATATTTAGATCATTTACGGTAAAATCAATTTTACCGTATGATTGAATTGCGTCAGTATGAAATATTACTTCTGTGTTTTTGAGTATTTCTCCAATTTCCTGTATCGGGAAAATATTACCAATTTCATTGTTGACCATCATTACAGAAACTAAAATAGTTTCCTTTGACATAAGTTTTTGAAAAGTGTCTAAATCAATTTTACCATTTTTATCAACATCAATATAAGAGACATTGAAACCAATTGAAGACAAATATTTTATTGTATTTATTACAGATATATGTTCAACTCCGGTTGTGATAATATGATTTCCTTTATCCCTGTTCGCAAGTGCGGTTCCAATTATTGCCAAATTATTGCTTTCGGTTCCGCCGCTGCTAAAAATAATTTCTTTGGAAAAACATCCAATTGATTCGGCAATAATATCACGGGATTTTTCTATTATAAATCTGCTTTTTTGACCTGCCGAGTGAATACTGGAAGGATTGGCATAAAATTCAGATTCAATTTCTTTTAATTTTATTAATACCGCCGGATCAATAGGTGTGGTTGCGGCATTGTCGAAATAAATCATAGGTCTTTTTTTTATTAAAAACTAGTTATAGATTTCTCACCCTTTGGGATTCGAAATGACATGAAAAGTTGTCTTTTCGACTGGAATGAAGACCGTTAGGTCAAATGAAAGGAGAAATCTCTCTTTTCTCAAATCACGTTCAATATTAAATTTAAAGTTAAACAAAATATAACCCTTTTGCTTTGAAAAATTATTTCCCATAAATTGTTATATATGAAGTATAACTTTAAATATTATCTGATAATTATATATTTGTCATTTAGTTGTTCTCTTTTTGCATCATTCGAAAAAAAGGAGGCTGGAGCTAGAGAACAATCTCTCGCCAATGCTACGGTTGCGCTAGAGAATTCGCCGTTTGCAATATTTTATAATCCCGCCAATATACAATCAATTTCTGCCTTTAATATATGGACAAGTTATAGGAATTTTTACGGGATGTCAGATATTTATCAAGCCGATATTGTTTTGAACACTTCCATATATAATATGAATT
>DAOWAQ010000405.1 GCA_030634505.1 Calditrichia bacterium | reverse complement strand
ATAGAATTTAATTTTTATAGAACATTAGTTAAATTGCAAGTTAGTATTGTAAAAATACATGTGTATATGTACAAATATATTTTCTTAAATACGTAAATCCAATGTTTAGAAACACATTCATAATTATTTAAAACAATTCTAAGTTATGAAACATTTATGTACAAAAGTACACACAAAGCGACGGAAATGTATGGATATTCTATCGTTCAGGCATGTAGAGTAAAAATAAAACAAAAACATAACTAACAGATGATCTGCTAGTTATTAATACATAAACAGATGAAATATTCGCAATTAAACAACTCATTATTCGAGAAAAACAGAAAAAAGATAATAAAACATTTACAATCAAATTCATTAGTATTACTATACTCAAATGATCAAATGCCTCGAAATGGAGATCAATATTTTTCTTTTCGTCAAAACTCAGATATGTTTTATTTAACAGGAATAGATCAAGAAAAAAGTATTTTAACACTTTGTCCAAATCATCCAGATAAGGGATTAAGAGAAGTGTTATTTATTATTGAAAGTAATGAGAAAATTGCTATTTGGGAGGGACATAAATACACAAAAGAAGAAGCTAGAAAAACATCGGGTATTTCAACAATAAAATATATTACAGAGTTTGATTCTATTTTTAGAGAGCTTAGCATTAATGCTGAAAATATTTATTTGAATTTAAATGAAAACCCTAAGTTTAAACCTGATGTTATTTCGGCCGATCAGAGGTTTGCAGAAACTCTGAAAAAAGAATTCCCTGCTCATGAAATTAAGCGATTGGCTCCTATCATGAAGAACTTACGCTTAAAAAAAGAACCCGAAGAAATTGAATTAATGAAAGAAGCTTGTAAAATTACTAATAAAGCATTTCTCAGGGTTTTAAAATTCGTAAAACCAAATGTAACAGAATATAAGGTAGAGGCGGAAATAACTCATGAGTTTTTATGGAATAGAGCAACAGATCATGCTTATCCTCCGATTATTGCTTCGGGCAAAAGTGCTTGTATATTACATTATATAGAAAATAATAAAACATGTAAAGATGGCGACTTGCTATTGATGGATTTTGGAGCCGAATATGCCAACTATGCTGCCGATTGTACCAGAACAATCCCTGTAAACGGGAAGTTTACACCACGACAAAAAGAATGTTATAATGCTGTTTTGAGAGTAATGAAAAAAGCTATCAGTTGGTTAACACCAGGCACTACAATAAATAAGATTAATGAGAGAGTCGAGAACCTAATTCAAGAGGAACATATTAAACTTGGATTATACACTCAGGCTGATGTGAATAATCAAAATCCTGAAAAGCCTTTAGTTAAAAAATATTATCCTCATGGAACCAGTCATTTTATTGGTCTTGATGTTCATGATGTTGGCGATAGAACAACCGTTCTTGAAGAAGGTATGATTTTAACATGTGAACCCGGAATTTATATACCTGAAGAAAATATTGGGATCCGAATTGAAAATGATATTGTTGTTGGATTAAAACCTGTAGATTTAATGGAAGATATTCCAAGGGAAATTGAGGAAATTGAAAAACTTATGAACTTTTCTCATGAACAAAGTGAATAATATTTAGTACTTTTCAGGATATTTAAATTATCTATTCACAAAAGATAGACTTATGACTTTTAATATAAATTGGGAAAAAAAAGGAGTATATGTTAAATTTAGAGGTAATGTAACAGCCCAGGATTTAATTGATGCCAATAATTATGTTATTAGTAATGCCCAGTTTGATACAATTGATTATCAAATTTTTGATTTTGTACATATTGATAAATTCAATGTTTCTTCTTACGATATTACAATAATTGGTGTAATGGACAAATCTCAAACGGACTTTAAAAAGGATATGAAGATAGCTATTGTTACTCAGGATGATTATGTTAGAGAAATTATCACTGAATATGACCATATAATGTCTGGTACAAATTGGATTACGAGAATTTTTCCGAGTATAGGCAGTGCCAATTCGTGGGTAACTGAAAAATGAACCAATCCCTAAAATTAAATATTAAAAGTTTACACTTTTCCGACCAAGGTAAAGGAGCAGTTATTGTTCTTTTGCATGGTTATTTAGAATCGCTTGAAATTTGGGAGGAATTTGCTCAAAAGCTTTCAAAAAAATATAGAGTAATTAGTATTGATATATTGGGACATGGTAAAAGCGAAACTTTTGCAGAAGTACATACCATAGAATTTTTGACAGCAACAATATATAATTTATTAAAGGAATTAAATATTGAAAAATGTTTTATGATTGGGCATTCCATGGGTGGATATATTACTCTAATGTTTAATAAAATTTTTCCTGAGATGCTTTTCGGCTTTTCACTTTTTCATTCACATCCTTTTGCCGATACAAAGGAAACTAAAAAGAAAAGATTGCGAGAGATTGCTTTTGTAAAAGCCGGTAAAAAAGATCTTATTGCAAGGTTTAATATTCCAAATGCATTTGCTACGGATAACTTAATCCGCTTTCAAAAAGAAATAGAGAAAGCGAAAAGTATTGCTTTACAAACTTCTGAAAAAGGAATTATTGCTAACCTTTTTGCAATGATGAACCGCTCTGATTTATCGGAATCCTTATTAAGAACTAAAATACCATTTTTATTTATTGTAGGTAAAAAAGACAAGCATATCGATTACAATATGCTTGTTCCAAAAATAAAACTCCCCAAGAACTCTGAATT
>DAOWAQ010000011.1 GCA_030634505.1 Calditrichia bacterium | reverse complement strand
ACCATTGTGTTTTTCATTGCTTCCGCCACAGATTGGTACGATGGATATATCGCCCGCAAATTAAATATCGTTTCCCGCTGGGGTCAGTTTATGGATCCACTGGCTGACAAAATTCTAATTTCTTCTGCTTTTATTATATTGGCTTATCTCAAAATTTTATTCTGGTGGATGGTTTGGATTATAGTCATCAGGGATTTCTTGATCACATTTTTGCGAATTTTTGCTTTAAATATGGGTAAATCAGTCGTTACCAGTACATTCGCCAAATGGAAAACTTTTTCTCAAATGGCGATTCTGATTATAGTTTTACTTTTTATCAATCTTATGAACTATGAAATCTTTCCTGCTTTAAACAAACCTTTGCTATATAATCACTGGATTTCAATTTCCATGATCATCGTAACGTTTATTACCACTTTTAGCGGCATACAGTATATGATTGAAAACCGGCTCCATTTATACGAAATTTACCGCAGGATTTTAGGAAGATTCATTCATTAATTTTTTTATTTTGAAATTAGTTAATATTACATCTTATATTTTTGCAACAGGTTTTGGATGCGGTTATATCCCCAAAATTCCAGGATCAGTTGGAAGTTTAGTAGCTGTATTAGTTTACTGGTTCTATCCAGTTGAAACGTTCTCTCTACTAACAGTATCAATTTTTTTGTTTTTTATTGGGGTACCTACTGCAACAATTGTAGAACGATTTGAGGGAAAAGACTCCGGTAAAATAGTTATCGACGAAATCACAGGGCAAGTACTAACTTTTGCTTTTATTCCATTTAGCGGAATTAATATAATTTTAGGGTTTATTCTATTCCGTTTTTTTGATATTTTAAAACCATACCCAATCAATATTTCGCAAAAACTGCCAAATGGTTGGGGTGTTATGATTGATGATGTTCTGGCAGCAATTTATGCAAATATAGCATTACGTTTGATACTTTTGATTATAAATTAGGAAAACAACCCCTCTTAACTTCCCCCCTTGCCAAGGGGGGACTGAGGGGGGGTAATTTTGAATGGTCTTATAAAAGAACAAAAAACATGAAAGCAGAAATTATTTCCATTGGCAACGAATTACTTTCGGGGTTGACTATAAATACAAACGCTACCTGGATTGCCCAAAGATTTAAATCCATCGGACTGGAAGTACATTGGATCACAACAATTTCTGATACAGCCAATGAAATTGAATATGCTTTAAAGACTGCCTCAAATCGCGCCGACGTCATCGCTTGTACAGGAGGATTGGGTCCAACACCGGATGATATTACAAAAAGCATTATCTGTAAATTTTTCAATACAAAATTGATCCTGCACAATGAAACTCTGGAATACGTCAAAAAAATATTTGAAGGCCGACATTTAAAAATGCCCGATATTAATATAAATCAGGCTATGGTACCGGAAATTGCGACTCCATTGCAAAACCCGCTTGGTACCGCTCCGGGTCTGCAATTCGAAATAAATAACAAACTATTTTTCTTTATGCCGGGTGTGCCGCATGAAATGAAAAACCTTATAGATTCTTACATATTAAAAAAAATCAATGATAAATATGATTTACCCGAAATTAAATCATTCATATTTCGAACTACCGGAATTGCCGAATCCCGATTGCTTGAAAAACTTGAACCGGTTTTAAAAAAGTATCCCGAATATCCAATTGCTTTTTTACCGAAATTTACCGGGGTTGATATTCGATTGATTCAAAAATCTGCAGATGACTCTTTTTCGCATTATGCCATGGAAATAAAAAATTCTGTCAATAAATATATTTATACAGAAACAGATGACGAATTACCTGCCGTTCTAGGGAAAATGTTAACAGAAAAAGGTCTCACTTTATCTACGGCAGAGAGTTTTAGCGGCGGATTAATTTCTGATTCAATTACTAACATTCCGGGAAGTTCTGATTATTTTATTGCCGGAGTTATTACGTATAGTAATGAAAGTAAAATAAAAAATCTGGGAGTTGATGAATCAACCATAAACAACTTCGGCGCTGTAAGTGAAGAGACTGCCAGAGAAATGGTGATTGGCGTCAAAAAATTATTCAAGACGGATTGCGCGATTTCAAGTACAGGTATTGCAGGACCAAGCGGCGCTACAGATAATAAACCTGTGGGTCTTTGTTATCTGGCTGCAATTTATAAAGATAAAATAGTAGTTCGAAAGTTTAATTTCGGTAAAGACCGTAGAATAAACAAAGAACGCGGCGCCACTGCCGGATTGGAATTATTGCGGAGATTGATTTTAGGATTATAATCTCATCAGAAATTAAATGAACAATTTACTTCATTTATCGTAACATATCCCACAAAGATTGATTTGACATAAGAGCAAGAATTATTTATCATTGCAGGTTAGCAGTTTCTATCAGCCTGCCTGTCGCCGGCATGGCCGTTAGCCTAATTGAGCAAAATTATAAAGATATTATTTATCTGGAAAAAGGATTTGCCTAAGGATAAAGTTTAGAGTAAGTAATTGTACCATTACTCCAATACTTCAAAACTCCACTAATCCATTAAACCAATAGTAATATTTTTAAACCAGAATAAAACGTATTCAAAACTAGGAGTGCTTATGTTTAAAAATCATCCTCGTGGACTTCCTGTTCTCTTTTTCACTGAAATGTGGGAACGCTTCGGCTATTATCTCATGCTCGGAATCTTCACACTTTATATGATTGATCCTTCTTCATCTGGCGGTATGGGGTTCAGTGATTTTAAAGCTGCGGATATTTACGGAACTTATCTTGCTTTAGTATATCTGACGCCTTTTATCGGTGGTCTGCTGGCTGACCGAATCTTAGGTTACCGTAAAGCAATTATGATTGGCGGCGCTTTGATGGGAACCGGTTATATTGGATTGGCGATTCCGGGACAGACATCATTTTTCATTTCACTACTAATAATTATCATAGGAAATGGATTTTTTAAACCAAACATTTCTACACTTGTAGGTAATTTATATAATAACGATAAATACAGAAAATATAAGGATGCCGGATTTAATATCTTCTATATGGGAATAAATATCGGCGCCTTTGTTTGTAATTTTGTTGCCGCTTATTTACGCAACCAATATGGCTGGGGATATGCTTTCGCAGCCGCAGGTATTGGTATGTACCTGGGATTAATCTGGTTTTTTAGCGGGCAGAAACATGTAAAAGAAGTTGATGTCATCAAAACAACCCAACCGGAAGACATGCCTCTGGGAAAAATGTTATCAACGATATTTATTCCTACAATTATTGCCGGAGTTATTGGATGGTACTTACCAACTTTATTATTTGGTCAGCCGTTTCTCGGTGCAAATTCAACAGATGCCTTTCTATTTGCATCCATACCTATAGTAGGGTTTTATGCTTCATTGTATATTAGAGCTTCAAAAGAAGATAAACAACCTATTGGGGCTCTGTTGGCAGTTTTCGGTGTAGTTATAATATTTTGGGCAATATTTCATCAAAATGGTTCTGCATTAACTATTTGGGCAGAAAGATATACTGACCGGGAGATGCCGGCAATAGTCGAAGGTGCTGCTAATACTTTATATTTTAATCAGGAAGTAGATATATCTCTTCGCGAAGTTGTAAAAACGGATGCTCATGGCATACCTATGTCTGACGCCAATGGTAACGCTATTACAACCATGGGCCCTCATCCCTATTTCAACAATCTTCCAAAGGAAGAATGGCCGCCTGAGGGTCAGAACCTTAATTTGGTATCAACTGAAATTTTTCAATCTGTCAATCCGGGATTTGTCGTGATTTTCACACCGCTGGTTGTATTATTTTTTGCCTTTCTAAGAAAACGCAAGAAGGAACCATCGACACCGGCAAAAATTGGGTGGGGTATGGTGGTAACGGCACTATCTACGGTAGTTATGATGTTAGCTGTAATTGCTTCACATAACGGAGAAATTAAAAGTGCACCAATGTGGTTGATTTCGTCTTATGGAGTGATTACTGTCGGAGAGCTATTTTTAAGTCCAATGGGTCTGGCACTGGTTTCAAAATTAAGTCCCCCAAGAATTACTGGTCTAATGATGGGTGGTTGGTTTTTATCCACTGCGCTTGGAAACAAACTTTCCGGCGTGCTGTCCGGTTTATGGAACGGTATTGATAATAAGGTATTCTTTTTTATGATAAATTTCGTCGGAGCAATGGTTGGAGCTTTCTTGATTTTTATTATGATTAAATGGCTTAGGAAAGTGGTGTTAGATCACACCGGAAGTCATTAGCTTTGATCATTAATCAATAATAACCGGGAACTGGTAACTTGTTACTGGCTCCTGGTTTTTTTGTTTTTCTTTTTTCCTTCTTTTTTTCCTTTTTCTTGGTTATTGGTATTATTTATCTAGTTTCTTAGCTCTTGTTCTAAGAGTTCGTATTTTGTATCTTATGGATTAAATTTATTTATAATCTTATATAAAAAGCATGCCAATTTCAAAAGAAATCCTACAGGATATAAATTTAGACGACTTCATAGTGCTGGATCTGGAAACCACCGGTTTAGATCCTGCAAAAGATAAAATTATCGAAATTGGAGCCATTCGATTTGTTAACGGCAAAGAAGAAGAATCATTTGAGGAAATGATAAATCCGCAAATACCCATACCGGATTTTATTACAAAGTTAACCGGCATATCTGATAAAGATGTAAAATCCGCTCCCACAATTGATAAAAAATTGGGAGAACTAATTGATTTTCTTGACGATTCAATAATCCTGGGACACCAGGTTAATTTTGATGCAGCTTTCATAGAATATTTATTACGCGTAGAAGAAGAGGATTTTAGAAATTGGGAAAATGATAGTACCAGATTTAAATATTTTAAAAACAAAAGGCTGGACACATTATTTTTTTCAAGAATATTTCTTCCGTTTCTTCCGAGAATGAATTTGGGCACCGTAGCAGCTCATTATAAAATAGATTTGGAAAAAGCTCATAGAGCCACTGATGATGCTCGTGCAACCGGATTCATTTTTTTACATTTAATTGAAAAAGCAATTGCTACTGACAATCAGGTATTACAAAAAATATCCCGACTATTGTTCAAAAATAATAATCGTGTAAAATATTTTTTCCAGCCCATACTTGATTATAAGATTAAACATAACATAAAAGTTTCGACTGCTAATATTACTGAAGATGTTTCATTTGTAAATCAATTTTACAATATTATTGGTGAAGGTGATTATAAACTTGAATCGGTAAATGAAGAAGTTCGAATTGAACCGATAGATGAAAATGAAATTGTAGATTCATTAACAATTAGTGGTAAACTAACAAAAGTTTTGGAAAATTTTGAAAACCGTGAGCAGCAAAAAGAGATGGGTAAACAAATTGCCCACACGTTCAATAATTCTGAATTCTTGATAGTTGAAGCAGCAACCGGAACCGGTAAATCTATGGCTTATTTGATGCCTGCAGTTGAGTGGGCAGTAAAAAACAGGCAAGCCAGAGAGCGTGTAATAATAAGTACTAACACGAAAAACCTTCAGGAACAATTGTTTTTTAAAGATATTCCCTCGGTTTTTGTCGTAGCAGATCGGAAATTCAAAGCGGTGCTGTTAAAAGGTAAATCTAACTATCTGTGTCTTGATAAATGGAAATCAACTTTAACAGATATAAACCAAAGGCTTTCTGCCCAGGAAAGAAATCGCATATTACCGCTGATGACATGGGCGGAACAAACACAGACCGGTGATATTGCCGAAAATGCCGGTTTTCAGATTAATCAGAATTGGGGATTGTGGAGTAAATTAATTGCCGAAAATAACTATTGCCCGGGCAGGCAGTGCAAATTTTACAATGAATGTTTTTTGATCAAAGCGAGAAATAACGCCCGAGCTGCAGATATTGTTATTGTTAATCATTCCCTTCTTTTTTCAGATTTAGTGACTGAAAATTCCATACTGGGGGAGTACAACAATTTAATAATTGATGAAGCACATAATATTGAAAAAACCGCTGCAGAATATTTGGGAATCCGATTTAACTGGTGGAGCTTTAGAAATGTCTATCATAACCTTTATGAACAGGAGCCAAAAAAAACAGGAACACTGGTTCAATTGGATTACCGTTTATCACAGAGTAGCCTGGATTCAAATATCATCGGGATGATACAAAAACGTATCATTCGTTTGCAAACGGAGAGTATCGGTTTAAAAAATGCATCACAACAATTTTTTGCTGAGCTTAATGCTAATCTCAAAGAAAAATTAAAAAACGATTCTAACAATAATGCTGAGACTAAGATAAGATATTTCAAAAATTTTAAAAATTTTAAAGATATTTCGGAAATAATAGATGAAGTACGGTTAAGTTTAAAAGGATGTATTAATAAACTGTCAGATTTGCTTGATGCATTTACCGATTTAAAAACTGATTCGTTTGAATTTCAGGACCAGATTCATCGAGAACTAATTTCCTTAGAGACAGATTTAGAAATTTTATTTAATGCATTCGAGTTTTGTATAAATGCAGATCAGGCTAAGCATGTTTACTGGCTGGAAATGCCTTCACGCGAACAAAGAATCGATGTAACATTTAATGCAGTTCCTTTAAATATCGCTGAATTATTGAAAATAAATTTATATGATAGGTTGAATGCTGCAATATTTACCTCAGCAACATTGGCAGTCGATAATGAGTTCTCTTATTTTAAGAATCGTGTGGGGCTAAATTTATTAAAGGATAAACCTGTAAATACAATTAAATTACAGTCCCCTTTTGATTTGGAAAATCAAATATTATTAGGAATTCCTGATTATCTTGATGATCCAAGAAATGATAGATTTTTGGAGCAGTTGCAGGATACAATTAAAGAAATTCATGACCATCACCCCACAGGAATGCTTACATTATTTACCAGTTATTCGATGCTTAACACGTCATACAATCAGCTAAAAACGCATTTTGAGGGTAAACATGTATTATTATTAGCTCAGGGGAAAAGTGGCAGCAGAACTAATATAATTAATCAATTCCGTGAATATAAAGAATCTGTTTTATTTGGAACTGACAGTTTTTGGGAAGGCATAGATGTTCCGGGTGGTGCTCTTGAAATATTACTAATTACAAAACTACCCTTTGACGTTCCAACCGAACCACTAATAGCTGCCCGAATGGAAGAAATTAAAAAATCAGGAGGAAATCCATTTTTCGAATATTCTGTTCCAGAAGCAATAATTAAATTCCGTCAGGGTTTCGGTAGGTTAATTCGTCATAAAAATGATTTTGGGGTTGTAATCGTGTGCGACAATAGGTTGAGCCGAATGCAATATGGACAGCAATTTTTAAATTCTTTACCAGTTGAAGCAAAAATATTTAAAGATAAAGAAACCATGTATTCCGAATTAGAATCCTGGTTTTCAAATTCAATTAATAATTAAAAAAGTTAGGAAAATAAATGAATAGTAATGCACTCACAATTTCAGCAAAACAATTAACAATAAAACAAATTTCAAAGTATTTGGCAAATCCCGGGAGGATAACTTTAAACAAGGATACTAAAATTATCATTGAAGATTCCCGAAAGGTTATCGAAAGTATTCTGAAAAACGAAAAAGTAGTATATGGTGTTAATACCGGATTTGGTAAATTTTCTGAAAAGCTAATCAACCCAAAAGATGTTGTGGAATTACAAAAACGCCTGATAATGAGTCATGCAGCAGGGGTTGGACGACCAATGTCAAAAGAAATTGCTCGGTTAATGATGCTATTAAAAATCAAATCATTGGCAAATGGTCATTCGGGTTGCAGATTAGAAGTTGTACAAATGCTAGTTGAAATGTTAAACAGAAACATTATACCCGTCATTCCTCGCAAAGGATCTGTCGGAGCCAGTGGAGATTTAGCTCCTTTAGCACACATGGCGCTTGTAATGATGGGTGAAGGAAGCGCTTTTATAATAAAAAGTACATTAAAGTCAGGAATGAATGAATGGCAGCGAGTTGATGGTAAAACTGCCCTGGAAAAAGCGGGATTGAAACCATTAACTTTTGAAGCGAAAGAAGGATTGGCATTAATTAATGGGACTCAGGCGATTTCTGCTTTTGGGCTTTGGACCATCATTCACGCAGAGAAACTTTTAAAAACTGCAGATATAGTAGGTGCAATGTCACTTGAAGCATTGAATGGTACCTTAACTGCTTTTGATGAGCGAATTCAGCAAATAAGAAATCATCCCGGTCAGGTAAAAGTTGCTCAAAATATTAGAAAAATTCTTGATAAAAGTCAGATTATTGCATCTCATAAAAAATCAAGTCACCGTGTGCAGGATGCTTATAGTTTAAGATGTATTCCACAGGTACACGGCGCGGTTCGGGATGCTTTAACCCATATTGAGTCAGTTTTTATTAATGAAGCAAATGGTGTTACAGATAATCCCCTGGTTTTTTCTAAAACCGGAGAAGTTCTTTCCGGAGGAAATTTCCATGGTGCACCCGTTGCTTATGCCAGTGATTATTTAAGTATTGTTTTAACTGACCTGGCAAGTATATCAGAAAGAAGAATTGAACACATGTTGGACACATCAATAAGTGAATTACCTGCATTTTTGGCTAAAGAAGGAGGAATAAATTCAGGATTTATGATGGCGCATGTAACAGCAGCATCTTTAGTCTCTGAAAATAAAGTACTGGCTCATCCAGCCAGTGTAGATTCAATTCCAACCTCCGCTAATAAAGAAGATCATGTGAGTATGGGTACTTTTGCAGCAAGAAAAACTGCCGAAATTGCTAAAAATCTAGAAACGATCCTGGCGATTGAGTTATTATGTGCATGCCAGGCGCTCGATATGAGAGCACCATCGAAACCATCTAAAGTAACGGCAGCATTATTAACAATGGTGAGAACTCGAATTCCATTTTGGGATGAAGATAGGTTGATGTATAAAGATATTAATATGAGTAAAGATTTTATTCATTCGAACAGGTTATTAAATGAATGCGAGAAAATTGGTGGAAACCTTGTATAAAAGCAAAATTTGAGTGATACAATGAAAAATACTATTTTAGATAAAGCTTTAACCTTTGATGATGTATTACTTGTACCTTCCAAATCAAATGTTCTGCCCAAAGATGCGAACGTTTCTACTAACCTGACTATAAATATTTCTATGCCCATCCCATTATTAAGTGCTGCGATGGACACGGTAACCGAAGCCGAACTGGCTATTGCACTTGCTCGTGAAGGAGGCATCGGGATCATCCACAAAAACATGACCTTAGAAGATCAGGCAAAACAAGTTGATCTCGTAAAACGTTCGGAAAGTGGAATGATTCTAAAACCAGTAACTCTGGGTCCAAAAAACAAATTGTTTGAAGCATTGGATATGATGAATCGTTTTAAAATCTCAGGTATTCCAATTATCGATGGTGACAAATTAGTTGGGATTCTTACAAATCGCGATATTCGTTTTGCAACTAACCTTGATCAAACTATTGATAAATTAATGACCAAGGATAATCTAATTACTGCCCCGGTTGGAACTTCATTATCAAAAGCAGAAAAAATTCTTCAACAACATAAAATTGAGAAACTATTGGTCATCGACAAAAGTGGAAGATTAAAAGGCTTAATTACAGTTAAAGATATTCAAAAAAAGAAAATGTTTCCCAATGCCTGCAAAGATTTGCATGGAAGATTGCGTGTTGGTGCGGCTATCGGAACCGGAAAAAACGGACTTGACAGAGCCAAAGCATTGATAGATGCTCATGTTGATATTATTGTAATTGATACAGCCCATGGTCATTCTAAAGGCGTCCTTGATGCTACTAAACAATTTAAGAAAAAATACCCATCCGTCGATCTTATCGCCGGGAATATAGCAACTGCAGCAGCAGCTAAAGATTTAATTGAAGCAGGTGCAGATGGATTAAAAGTTGGTATTGGTCCGGGTTCCATTTGTACTACACGTGTGGTTACAGGTGTTGGTGTTCCTCAAATTTATGCTATAACTGAAGTAGCAAAAGTAGCGTCAAAATTTAATGTTCCGATTATTGCTGATGGTGGGATCAAATATTCCGGAGATATGGCAAAAGCAATCGCAAGTGGCGCAGACAGCGTAATGATTGGCGGTCTTTTTGCCGGAACTGATGAAAGTCCCGGCGAAGCAATTTTACTTGACGGAAGAAGCTATAAGTCTGTTCGTGGAATGGGATCAATCGGAGCAATGGCAAAAGGTAGCAAAGACAGGTATTTTCAGGAAGGTCTCTCCGTTGATAAACTTGTACCGGAAGGTATTGAAGGACGTGTGCCTTATCGTGGTCCACTGCGTACTTCTGTTTTGCAGCTTGTCGGTGGATTACGTTCCGCAATGGGATATACAGGAAGTAAAACAATTCCTGAATTAAAGAAGAAGGCAAAGTTTATTCAAATCACACAATCAGGCATGCAGGAAAGTCACCCACATGATGTGATCATTACCAAAGAAGCTCCAAACTACCAGGGAAGATAATACATTAATACTGCATTAAAGAGTTTTAGTATTATAGCGCTAAAGTTTTAGGGTTAGATAATGTTAAAGAAAATTGATCATATTGGTATTGCCGTTCAGGATCTGCAAGAAATTAAAAAAACTCTCTCTGACGCATTTGAAATACTGCCCGAATTTGAAGAGGAAGTTTCCGATCAAAAAGTAAAAGTTATCGGTTACCAAATTGGCGAATCAATTGTTGAATACTTGCAGCCTACTTCACCAGACTCTCCCATTGCCCGTTTTCTTGATAAAAAAGGAACTGGTATCCATCATATAGCTTATAGAGTTGATAACTTAGCAGTTACATTACAAAAATTGCAGGATAAAGGATTTCAACTTATTGATACATTACCGCGGCTTGGCGCTGAAGGAAAAAAGATTGCTTTTATACATCCCAAAAGTACGAATGGTATTTTAATAGAGTTGTGTGAAACCTAACAAATCAATTTTCATTCCAATTTTCCAGTATTTCCTTTTCTTTACTTTTTCTCAATTCAATGGCAGACTTTAATGCTTCTTCACGAGTGCGGAATTTGGTGATGTAAAACTTTTTGGATTTTGGTTTAAAATCCTCTGACCAAGTAGCTTGAATGTAGTGTACGGGACGATTTCTGATTTTTGTATGCACCTCATTAACACCTACAATACCACTCTTGTTGTTTTTTGTAAGCTTATCAAAAATTGGTTTTCTTTTTTTCTTATACGGTTGTTTATTTACATCAGCAACCATTTGATTATGATCCCGGTATAAAATTGCATTCTTTAACGCTTTGTCCTTTCCATTACAGATTCGATCGCTAAATAACTTGGAAGCAAATACTCCACCGTTTAAATATATACGCACATACCAGCCATGTGTATTTTTTGAATCAATTCGACTGATATTTTTGTATTTGATTAAATTATTCATTTATAAAATCATATTATATTTTTAAATTAAACCATACAAAGAGAAATATACAATTAATACTCAAAATGAAATTTCATCTTTATTAATGTATTTATTATATTCAATCAAATTTATGTATGTAATATTTCAAATTGCTAATTATTTTTTTTGTAATAAATGATAATGTATTTTATTTTACATTAAATCTGGTTTTATAGAAATTTTTATTAAGAAAAATGGATGCTAAATAAAAAACTTTCAAATATTCCTAAAAATCCCGGTGTTTATATTTTCTCTGATAAATTCAATAAAATATTATATGTCGGGAAAGCAAAAGTTTTACGGAATCGCATAAAATCCTATTTTCAGAAATCGATCATCCCTGATCCTCGAATTCAAATAATGGTAAATAAAATTGCTGATTTTGAATTTATCATCACCGATTCTGACATCGAGGCATTGATATTAGAAGCCAATCTTATAAAAAAGCACAAACCACGTTATAACATTAACTTAAAAGATGATAAAAGTTATCCCTACATAAGAATTACAGCCGAAGATTTTCCACAAGTATTTACTACACGAAAAAGGATCCGGGATGGTTCAATTTATTTCGGACCGTATACAAATGTTGGAGATATGCGAAATGCATTAAATACTATTAAAAAAATATTTACAATCCGTTCCTGCAAATATGATTTGACTCCCGAGGTCATCGAAAAGAAGAAAGTAAGTTTGTGTTTGGATTATTTTATTAAAAAATGTAAAGGTCCATGCCAGGGGTTGCAGTACAAAAATGATTATGGTTTAATGATTAACAATGTTAAGAAATTTTTACGCGGAAACACTTCAGAGATCATTAAAGATTTACAAACTGAAATGCACGAAAAATCTGCAAATCAGGATTTTGAGGAAGCTGCCTTTATAAGAAATAAAATTGAAGTGCTTGAGAAATACTCAAATACTCAAAAAGTTGTTACCAATGATTTTAGCGCCCGGGATATTGTAGCCGTAGCATCGGAAGATGATGATGCATGCGCCGTGATCTTTAAAATTAGAGAAGGCAAAATAATTGGAAGGGTTCATTTATATTCCAAGAGTGTTTTGCTTAAAAAGCAAGATGAAATTATCGAAGCTTTTATAAAACAATATTACAACAATTCAGATGAAATTCCTTCTGAAATATTTCTTCAATCTGAAATTGAAGAAAAACACATTATCGAGAATTGGCTCTCTCAGCGTATAGACGGGATGGTTAAAATTGTTGTTCCTAAGCAAGGTGAGAAAAAGAAACAGATCGATATGTGCTTAAAGAATGCCAGGTATTTATTAGAAGAATTAAAATTGCAACGAATCAAGAGCAAGGAACAAACACCGTATGTTTTAAAATCATTGCAAAGAGATCTAAATTTAAAAAAAACTCCAAAAAGAATAGAATGTTTTGATATATCCAATATTCAGGGTACCGATCCTGTTGCTTCTATGGTGTGTTTTATAAACGGTAAACCCAAAAAGAGTGAATATCGCAAATTTAAAATACAAAGTAAGCAGTCCCCTGATGATTTTGCAATGATGCGAGAAGTTGTAAAAAGAAGATATTCGCGGTTAATAAACGAAAACAAAACTTTACCGGATTTAATTGTCGTTGATGGCGGAAAAGGGCAATTATCAAGCGCTTTGAGCGTGTTAGTGAAACTAAAAATAACAGATCAGGAAATAATAGGATTGGCAAAACGCTTGGAGGAAATTTTTATTCCGGGATTCAGCGATGCTCAAATGTTGCCAAAAACATCATCAAGTCTAAAATTGTTACAACAAATACGTGATGAAGCACATCGATTTGCAATTACATTCCATCGTCAAAGAAGAAGTAAAAGAACATTACATTCAAGCCTGGATAATATTCCGGGCATTGGACCCAACCGGCGCGACCAATTGTTAAAAATATTTGGATCTGTAAAAAACATTAAGAGTTTAAGTCCACTACAAATTATTGAAAAAACCAACATTCCAAAAGATGTGGCATTTAAAATACATGAATATTTTAAAAAATAGAATTTTTAAATTTTTAATAAGATTGCTTCTTATTTTCTTAATATTTAGTAGTATATCAATTTCATTATATGCTGATGATAATGAAGATCCAACCACCTTCGTTTTTCCGACCTATTATCACACTTATGGTATCCGAAAAGCCGGAGCGTTTGAATTATTTCTATTTATGGGATTTAGAGTAAATTTTAGCAAACCGGAAGGGTTAGCATGTGTGCGGTTAGATTCATGGGAAGACCCTGAAGACCCGCATGATGATGATGAAGTAACTGTTTATGGTGTTAATTCCGGTGAAAATAATATTATTTATAACAAATCCATGCTTGGGCTTGATGTTTACGGAATTGATGAAGAAAACGAACAACTTTTAAAAAATCCTCATGGGATTTGCGCCAATAGCCGTGGAGATGTTTATGTAGCTGATACCGGAAATCACAGGGTGGTTAGGCTTTTTAATCCCGGAAATCAATTACAATTTGTAACTGCCATAGGCAGACAAGGACTTGATTCGGGACAATTTATTTCACCTGAGCAAGTTGTTATAGATAACAGTGGTAACATTTATGTTACCGACACAGGAAATAACAGAGTACAGGTTTTTGATGAGAATAATAAATTACGATTTCAATTTTCCAATGAAGGAAATTTAACCAGACCAACCGGAATTGCAGTTACCGATTCAATACAACGACACCAGGGAAGAGTTGATAATTTTGTGATTGTTATTGATTCAAATGATCAGAGGATAAATAAATTTTCGTTAAAAGGGAAATTAGAAAAAAGATTATCGATGTCATCTATCGGATACCCAAATGCTGCTTTGGAATACCCCTGTCTGGATTATTATAACCAGTTGCTAATAACTGACTCATATAACCATTGTATTCATAAGTTTGATCACGAACTTAATTATATTACTTCATTTGGTTCAAAAGGTGATGATGATTTCCAGTTTTTAGTACCAAAAGGTATTGCTATTTACCGAAGATTCGGACAGCTATTTATTGCTGAAAGTACCGGCGCCCAGTATTATTGGATTGGCACTGATTTTTCGATCAATAATATTATAGTTTTACCAAATTTTTTAAAATTTAAAATCAACATTACGGAGCCCTCATTAATTACCGCAGATATATTAGACAATAATGGGAATTTTGTAGCAAGAATCTCTAACCGAAGATCATTCAGAATAGCTGGTGAGCACGAAATTATATGGAATAGAAGAATGAGTAATCAGAACTTAAAGTTTCTTGAAAAAAATGAGTATACACAATCTTCAATATGTAAACCTTTAAAATCTGTTCCTTCTGGTGAATATCTAATTAAAATTGTTGGTGAAGCGACTTATTCATCACGTACATATTTTCAAAAAACAAAAGAGAAGAAGTTTAAATTATAATTAACGTTGCTATCGCTTAAAGCGTTGGCATCGATAAAAAGTTATATTATTCGTTGGCAACAACAGATAAAACATCAGTTAAAACTTTTTTTGCATTATCACGACCTTTATGATCGAACTCAAGAATTCTATTGTCATTTTTAATATCAATACCAAATCTCTCCATTTCCTCAATAATATTTTCTTTACTTTGAAATGGACATATAAAATATGGTGTAGTATAGGAATTTTCTAATCGTTCAATTACAAGCAGATTTTCATTTAAGATCTGTGGATAATCAAAATCACACACGACAATTACAGCTACAGAATGTGGTATTATCAAGTCCCACATATAGCTTTCTTTTTCCTGGTTTAGAAAATAAAAATGGATTGATTTATCATTATCCAGAATCAAATTGCCGAACTTCAATCCTTGGAAATTTCTTAGGGGATCTTCCGATAGTAAAGAAAACAGTATTTCTTTATCCGTTTTTTGACTCCCTATTATTGCAATCTCAATGATATTCATCATATTTCTTCTATCTTTTGTTTGAATTCATTAAGTTCAACAGGATCAACTAATATCACAGATTCGCGAATCTGGTCATCTAAATTCGGATTTATGATTTGTGTTTTATCCCGTTTCCTTCTTTCCGCGATAGATTTTGAATCCTTTGATTTTCCGTTCTTTTTAAACATTTTGCTAAAAGAACCTAAAATACCACCCTTTTCAACTTCAGCCTCATATTCTGTTATAAATGCATCAAACTGCTCACGTGTTAACAACATTTTCTTACTATGAAACTTAACTGCGATATCTAATAATTTAAGATCGTCTAAAGTAAAATTAATTAGAAATTGATAAATCGTATTTCCACCATGGAAGGATTTAATATATTTTAAATCTTTATCAGGGATCTTTTGCATATCTAAATTAGGAGCAATTAAAAGTATATCATCTACTGGTGGAAGCTGCTTCAAATAACTTGCCCGCTCATCAATCCTATGAACCGCTTCCATCAGGATTTCCTGGTTATCTTGTTCAATTTCCTTTTCAATATCATAATCAATAAATTCAATATAGAAATCACCCCTGATCCATCCTATCATATTTAATATTGCATCCAGACCTCTGAATTGTCTGTATTCAGAAGAATAGATTTCCCCATCTTTAATCATTATTTGACCTGAATCTCCTATTCTTTTTAGTTTCAGAATCGCCGTTTTTTTACCATCTTCCAGAGATTGAACAAGATCAATAATATTAAAATCTTCAAGTTTTCCCTGCATAACACTGCCCAATTTTTCCTTGCCATTACGTAATGAATTGCAATACTTTTCATAAAGCATTTTAAATTCATCCTTTAACATGGGCATTGTAATTACATCCAAGCTACCTGCTTTATATAGAAAAATTCTTTGTTCTTTTGATAAATCAGAAGTAAAACAAATTATTGCTAATGATTCATTTCCTTCAACTTTACCCAATCTCTCCAATATTTCTGTGATCTTTTCAAAATCTTTCTCAATAACAAAAACAAAATCTGGCCCTTCTGAGTCGAGAAAATCAAGAGCAGCTTCAATCGATTCGGCAAATTCAAAATTATATGAAGACGAAGGAAAATTTACGTTTATTTCATCAAATATTGTTCGGTTTTTAGATATAACTAGTGTATCAATCACTTATCAATATTCCTGGTTACTTTAAAGATAAAATTGCATTTTTGATGTCATCTTTTTGTGAAATATCACAAGGAATCAAATCACGATTTTCCGGTATTTTTATTTTTGCTTCCACTTTATTAAACAGCTCATCATCATCATCAGTATTGGTAATTACAACTGTCCATGGAGCAGTGTAAGTATCTTTCAAAAAGCCAATGATATAGTTAGCATATTCAAAGTTTTCCGGCTTTTTAGCATTAATTAAAATTATATATCCCAACAATCCCTGTGAAACTTTTTGAATAGAATCTTTCAATTTCTGATCGAGGGAAACACCAAATACATTAAGAGAAAAATAACCATCCAAATCAATTCGGGTGTAATCCAATTCTTTATTTGTTCTTACTGGAGTACGATCACCCCGGTTAAAAATATGAATGAAGTTGGTCTTATCCATTATGTCAGTCGCGAGGATCAACAATTTGCCGGTAGTGACTTCTTCTGCATGTAAAATCTCTCGTAAATAATCCACTTCTTTAGCGCCAAGTAAATGTTCAGCCAATCCACTTTTCTGATGAGATTCCATTTCCGGGAGGTTGTCTACATCAATGCCACTATCATCCCTTATATCGAGGTTATCCTGATTCTTCAGTTCAAACAGCCATTCGGCTAATTCAATAAAATTAATTTGGCTAAATGCTAATACTTCCTGTAATATTGCAAAATTTACAAGTTTATCCGCCACAACTTTATAATATTCATTTTTTAAATGCGGCAGTACGTCGCCTCTGTTGATTAATCTAATTGAAACCCCGGTATGTCCGATTTTACGAATGATATCTTTGTAAGTATTTCGCACAGTCTCACCATGCAGCAGTAAGCCAATATTACTTAGCTGAACTTTATGTTTTGGAGATTTAATCGGGCATTTTCTCATGGCAAAAAACCCATCAGACCAAGTCAACATAAAAAGCACAGCTTCTTCACCATAGTGAAAACCACTTACTGCATCATCAATATCACCAGTATTAAAAATAATTTTCCCGGAACAGTAGGGTGTATATACCCGCAATACTCCGCTTACCTTATCTCTGCCGAAGGAATTGATTAAATCTGCTAAACTAAAATCAGACAAACTTCCACTAAACCTGGTTTCCTCATGTTTACCATTGTTATTATGCTGGTAATATAAATTATTTACGTACTCAACAATTTCTACCGAATCAAAAGTTTCATCCAGCACGCGATAAGCGCCTAATTTGTAAAATGCGATGATTTTAGTTGCATCATTTGGGACAGCATATACAAGAATTTTCTTCGTGTCAGCTTGTTTAAAAAGAGATTTTATATTTGATTTTGAAACTTTTGCCAATGATTGATGCGTTATTAAAACAATATTATTTTGGGAATCGCTGACGAGATTTTCCAATTCAATTTCAGTATTTATCAAAACTGAATTGATGTCTTTTGCCTTGAATCCTGAATCAATTACAGCAGAGCGTTCTATATCTTCGTCAAAAAGCAGTATTTTGTTTTCTTTCATAACTTTATATTATAATCAGGTTATCCCCGGAAGACTTAAAATATACTTGATGGTTTTGAACCAGTCAAGCAAAATTGTCTTCGTCTCTTACCCTTCAAATTTACATTATAAAAAATTCCTGTTTATCTTTTAATCTAAATCGACTAAAATATTGAAATTATTACTTTTTTTTTGGTTTTTTGAAAGCTTTTTTAATTTTTTCTTATATGAATTCATAATAATTTAATTGCATTGTTCTTGATATTTTTTAAATGCAGTAATTAACCTTCATTAATTTTTTATCAAAGAATATGCATTTAGAGATGAATATTTGAGGTATTAAAAAGAAGTCCGAAAGTGGATTTGATATAAACAATCTCCCTAATCCACTCCTAGGTAAGGAGGGAACATAGGAATGGTTAATCAATACTGGTTTTTTGCAAATAGGTTTGTAAAATATGAAACATAACAACTCCATAAGCTACAGAGACGTTTAAAGATTGTTTTAAGCCAAACATCGGAATTTCAATAGAATAATCTGCCTCTGCGATGGTTTCCTCACTCAATCCATCCACTTCGTTTCCAAGCATAAGGCATACTGGAAAATCATAATCAAATTTATTGTAAGATACACTTTCGGAAGTATGTTCCAGGGCGATTAATTTTACATTGGATTTTTTCAATTCTTTGATAGCCATGTCCGTTTGTTTATAATGCTCCCATGGCACACTTTCAGTTGAACCCAGAGCTGTTTT
>DAOWAQ010000213.1 GCA_030634505.1 Calditrichia bacterium | reverse complement strand
CAAAAAAGGACTTAATTGCAATATATTCAGGAGATTGCCACGTCGCTCATTCTTCACTCCTCGCAATGACATTTTAGGCTGTCATTGCGAGCTTTAGCGAAGCAATCTCAATAAATCTACGGAGCTAAGGACATAATCATTTTTTTTATTGTAAACAGTAAAACCAATTTCAGTTAGTATTTTATAGGATTCATTTATAATTCTTTTTATAAGATTAGAGCTTAAGAATTTGAACTTTGGTTTCAAAAACAAAACTCCTAAATTCTAGAATGCCATGAAAGGTTAGCTTGTAAAACATAAATCTAAAGTATAACTTAAAATAATTTGAGGTATTTATATAAAATAAATAATAATTCTGTGTTAACATTTCTTGTTTAACCAGGAGGTGAATTCTTTATGCTCGGGCATTATTTTATCAAACAAGGTTTTATGGTGTTTTATCCAAAGGCAATAATAATCCTTTAAATGTTTAATCGAGCGATCTTCTTCACTTGATAGTAAATAATTTTCCAAAGAAATGGCATGATCAAAAGCACCAATTTCATGACCATCCATCGCTTGAATAACTTGGGAACCGATAGCAATTAATTGCTTTGTTAAAATTTTAGTAATAAGTACTTCTTTATTATTGTAGTCGTAATCAATTCTTGCCCATGGCTCTGAAACGACAACTCCCTCTTGTAAAGTGCTTGATAAACAAAACCCTTCAGCATAAGCATAATATATTAAAAATAAATTTGATTGCGGGGGCCAAATCGATGGAAATGGTTCTGAAATATAATAATTCCAGTTAATTTCAGAATACTCTTCTTCACTAGTTGAATTAGAGATAATCGATTTTATTTTTTCCCAATCATCATCCAATAGCGGTCTAAATTCTTTATCTTTCATATCTCAATCGAACCTTAAAATTTGATTTATTTTTTGAAACGAGAAAGAATAGCCAATTATAAACCAATATTCTGTCTATTGCAAGAAAATCTGTCTAACTTTTAGTGTTAATCTGTTTTTCATCTAATTTATTTGTTACATAACGAAAAATAAATAATGCAATGGAGCTTACCAATCCTATAGCAGCAAAATACCACCAGATTTTATAGGCATCAGCATAATAGGCTGCTTTTTGTAATTCTGTAATTCCTACGGGCAATGTTTTCGGATCAGGACAATATGCATCCAATAAAAAACCAGACATTATAAATCCAGCTAAAGCGGAAAAGAAAGAATGTAAGTGACTAAATCCTAAATATAAACCCTCTTCTCCTTTTGGTGCTTGAAAAGAAAAGTATTCTAAAAATCGTGGTGAAATGAAACATTCCGCTAAACCTTGTATGGCAATACCAATTATCATCATAATGGTTAAGGGGTGCAATACAACAACTCCAAGAATTGAAATGTCCACTCCTGCAACACTTTCCAATGAAGAACTCAAAGACATTGATATCGCAGATATTGGCATTAACATCATACCTATAAACATTGACGTAACCGCATTATATTTTTTCATGACTTGGGTTACCCCAACCACAAAAATTACAACAACTAATGGATTCACGTTTGCTAACCATTCAGGGCGTGCTGATTCACCCAGCAATCTGATCACATATTTTGGCATGGTAGCATACAGCTGGCTTTGAATAGTCCAAAATCCAGCGACAATAAAAGTTAGAATTATTAATCTTGGAGTTTTTAATACTTTTATTAATGCATTAAATACTTCACTGAATGATTTGCCTTCACCTTTAGATTCTATTTTTTTAAAAAGAAAGATAGCAAAAAGCATAGCAAGAAAAGTCATTCCTGCAGAGAAAAAGTTTACATATGAGAGACCTATTCCCTGCCGGATATAGGGTACTAATGTTTTGCCTCCAAAAGCGCCTATATTGACAATCCAATAAAACAATGAATAGCCCCTTGCCCTATTAGATTCAGATGTTGTTTTTGCTACTGTACCTGTAATAAGTGGTTTTATAAATGAACCACCAACCATAATAATAGATAAAAATAATAATACTAAATATTTTGAATGACTAACCCCAAGAAAAAAATATCCAATAGTTAGTAAACCAAAAGCGACTATCAAACCATTTTTAAATCCAATTTTATCACCAATGGCGCCTACAAACATTGGCAATAGATATAATCCGGCATAAAATATTGCACCAATAAATGCAGTTTCGATATCATTAAATCCAACAATATCTGTTAAATAAAGAGTTAATACTATAAAAAAACCGTAATATGCAGCTCGCTCGAATAGCTCCATTAAGTTTGCAAGCCAAAAATCTTTAGGAAATATCCAGGATGGTTTTTCCTGTTTATCTGCATTAGTCATATGTACTCCATGGTTAGATTTCTTAGATCCTTAGTTAAGCTAAGTATGACATGCTGGTTACTTATTGAAAAATTCTAGTATCGCTGACATAAACTTATTACGTTCTTTCCCATATAATATTGTTTCGAATGGAAATCCTAAAGCAATTAATTTGTATTTTCCATTATAAGCGATTCCCGCACTAATATTATTTTCAGAATACCTTAAAAATGTTAGACCGAGAGAATCAGAAGGTTCAATTCCGTCCGGTGCTTCAGCTGTATAAATTGAAGTGTCGTAAGTTGTGTTAAAAGTAAAATTGTAAAGACCTTTTATAAAACTTGTATCTACAATTGAAACTATTCCTGATTTGGTTGCATAATTCGTACGTAATTTAAATTTTAAGGTATTTAACGCGAATTCAATATTAGTCGAATCAACATCCTGCTCGTATAAATCTGAACCAATGTAAGAACCTGATACAAAAAGATTTCCTCCCAGATTTAAATAATTTGAAATCTGATTCTGAAAAATAGCAGGAAATACTTCAAATCTTTTTTCAGATCGCGGTTTGGGATATTCAGTGGTTTTTTCTTCTCCTAAAATCAAATCAACAATTTTGTAATCATTTAAATCTATTTTATCATCAATAATACTTTCATCACTGCAAGACACAAATGAATAACCTGCATTCATTATTGATTTGCCATGACTATAAGGATAATTAAATTTATTTCCGGGCATTATTGTAGTTTCGAAATCCGCATAACTGGCGCCAAATCCGGGTGAATCGTCATCTGTCCATTTGGATGGGGGTTTATAATTAAATTGAGTTCCTGTATACTCCAGACTATATTTATCCGGTACTCCTGCATCGATGAAATTTGCAAAACCTGCAAATGCTTCTGTTTCAACTACAGCAGGACCGGAAATACGATCAAACCCATTTATTATCAAAACAGGTTCCGGATTTTCAGGACTATAACCCACAGATAAAATTTCAGAGGGAAAACTTTCTCCACCATCATTCACAGCAGTTACCTTGAAATTGTTTATTTGCTTAGGTTCAATTCCGTTAATTGTAAAAGTTGTATCATCTACTAAAACACCATTATCAAATCCGTTTTCATTGATACTGGTATAAACTATATATTTGTCTGGTTTTGCGGAATTTTCCAATGAATCCAACCGGGGTTTCCACTTTAATCTTATTTCTTTATCTATGGTAAATTGAATTTGAAAATGTGTTACAGGTAAAGGCTGAACTATATATTCATCATCATTTTGCAGACTAATAAATCTCAACATTGATTTGTATATCGCACGGCTAACATCAAATCGATATTGTGGATCATGATAAAATTTTACATCCAATAAATTCTGGTGGGATAATAATTCCAATAGAGCTGACGGTACATTGGGCCTCCATGTTTCACTGTACATTCTATCCCATAATCCCCTTCTGTTCCAAACAGGATCCCATTTTAATTTTAGATCCCTTACGATTTGGGATTGAAGAATATCTGCGAAATCTCTGTTGGCTAATCTTGAAACACCATCTGGAAAAACAAAAGATGTTTCAGCATCCTGTGTGCTGTAAATAGATAATGTACCTATGACTGTATCCGTTAGAGAAATTCCCGCATCTGTATGAAATGCAAGTGATAAATCGATGGGTATTCCTAAACCACTGACACTGCGATCTTTATTAGGCCCAAATGGAGCGCCTTTTAAATAATTTACCCATTCTCCCCTGCTTTGATAATCATCATTATAGTCGATACTATCACCATTCAAATTGTAAACCAGGGTATCAGGCATTCCGGCAAATTGTAAATAATATCTTGCTGCTTCAACAAACTTTGGTCGGCCACTTGTACTTCCACCTCTTGAAATAACACCCATTCCTCCACCAAAACGTACAGCATCTGCAGATACATATTTTCCTGTTTCATAACTTTGGTTTGTAATCTCAACTCTGCCAAATTCAAAATTCTGTCCTGAATTAAATTTGAATTTCCCAATATATATCCATGTATTACCACCCAT
>DAOWAQ010000416.1 GCA_030634505.1 Calditrichia bacterium | reverse complement strand
TAACATACTAGCGCCTGCTTCTTTTACTTTTTGAGCAATGATAATTGTCTGTTCTTCACTTTCCACACTGCATGGCCCGGCGATTACAAAAAAATCTTTCCCGACTTCCACATTTCCAATTTTAATAATTGTACGTTTATTTCCTTTTAATCCAGCAAGTTTAATATTTTTCATCAGGAATTATACTTTTAAAATTGATGATTGTTGTATTTTAACTATTAAATGTAATATAATTTCAGATAATTATCATCTTTGTATTAAAAGAATTTTTGTTATTTTAAATTTAAACCAGGTCTTTAGAAAACATACTCAAAATAATTGCAAAATTTACAAGCATTAAACAACATCGCACATATAAGCATAATCACTGTTAAATTTGAATTTTGCAATATGTTGCTCTAATTTATGAACCATTATAGTTCATAATTATGGGAGGATTAAACATGAAGCCAATTACATTACATGGTATTGATAGTATGTTGGATGAATTAATTAAGCAAAAAAACATGGACAAAGTTTGAATAAAATAATAAAAAATCTACTTGAAAAATCATTAGGTTTAAATGCTGAATTCGAAAGCGGGCGTAAGAAAGAATTTCTGGACCTATTTGGCGTCTGGAATAAAAGTGATGGAAGGGAATTTAATAAAAACTTGAGTGATTTTAAAAATATTGATAAAGAGGATTGGCAATGAAAAAAATCCTTCTCGATACTAATGGATATGTAAAATATCTCACAAGTGGTGAATCTCCATTTAACCTCTTGAAAAAAATTCGTATCGCCTTTGGCAGTGAAATGACAGAGAACTAAAAATAATATCTCACCCCTATACCCCCTTCCAGATCAAATACTGTTTCCGGTATTAGATTCAATGTTGGTACAATTTCAATAAATACATCTATAGGTATTTTTCGTGACTTAAAATTGATTCCAAGGGGAATACGAACCCCTAATGCTGTTTCATCTTTTGTTTTTATTCTGCCACCTATGCCATAATAAACCGGGGTATTGGAATTGATAGTTCTGATTAACTTATAATTGTGAATAAGATAATCAACATGAACATGTACTTTACCATCTTTTCCGAGCGACCAGGCCAATGCAGCATCATAAGCAATTTCATCCGATTGCCAGGTTTTAAAACTGATCCCCGTTGGTTCACCAAGTATTATCCCGAGCCCAATTCTGCCAGGTGTATTTGCAAATACAACGTTGCAGAATAAAAAAAACAAAACAACATATTTTAATTTCTTCGCCATAACAATACCTCGAAATTCAGTATTAAATAATTCAAAATTAATTTATTAAATGAATTACATTCAAGTTATTGAATTTGTTTCAAATTAACAATTATTGAAGTGTGGTATTAAAATTCAATCAAAATGAAAAGCATTTCTGAAAATCAATAAAAAGCTTATATAATTTTTAGTCTATCAGCAAACATTTTTTTACACTTATATAATTTCCCAAATACTATTAGAAATTTAATGAAGGTAATTATGCTAAGAATTAATATTGCCCTTTGATTATATTAATTAGTTCAATAGGAAGAATATCATTCTATTATTTGTCATTTTAATTTTTATTACCTTAGAAATTGATTGATAAACCAAAGCCGGTGTAATTGCTTTTGTAATTATACCAGAAACTATTCGATTCATTTTCCATCCATTGATGTGTTAGATTAACAGACATATTGTTTGACCCAAGAAATTTGCTGGAAATTCTCTTTTGTAAAGTAACCCAGGCATTTTTTCGAGTATCTTCCCGCAAATCATCTGTAGAATAATTATCTGCATCAATATAAATACCCTGGGCTGCATAATTCTTTTTATTATTGTAATAAGCGCCTTTTAAAACAATCCCAAATGGTAACAATTGTGTTAATTCCACTCCATAACTTTGGTTTTCGTAACCCAAAGGATCATCAAAAATTTGAGATTCATCTGCATAATTATAATAAACACCGGAGAAATAACGACTTGTTCCGCCAACAATCAATCTTGATTGGTATTGAAGTGCTAATCCTGTCGAATTCGTTATGGATTGAGCCAACCTAAACCAAAGTTGAAATTGCGAAACAGAGGGGGCTTCATATTCCGAAAAGCTGGAATTTATTCCTTGTCTGCCCATTCCGGGACCGCCCAGATTTGTCACACTTTGATTGAGCGTATCTTCCACAACAATATTTGTTAAATATTTTTTAAAATGAAAAATTGAACCGGCAATTATTGTTGTGCCTGATTCAAAACTTTTTTGCATTTTTATTCCGGCATCAAAATTGAAATTATCTAACTCCTCCAATTGCGAAAAATAATTAAAATTTCCTTCTATGTTGGTGTAAAAATTGAATTCCCCAAGTTTAAAAAAATTGTTTAGGTATCCTGAATATTTGTTTGTATTAAGAACTTCATAATCTGTACTATTAAAGGTTTGTTCAAACAATATTCCATATTGATAATTATTTTTTTCCGCAAACAATGCGGCCTGATGCCAATAATAATTTCGTTCTGAGAAGGTTTCAAACCTGGAATAATTTCCTGTATAACTCAAAGAAAAATCTTCCGTATTATGC
>DAOWAQ010000066.1 GCA_030634505.1 Calditrichia bacterium | reverse complement strand
TCTGATTTTATATCGTTTAGCAAAAATAGATTCTATCTGTGAATGGATTCCCCTAAACGGTTTTTCAGAAAGTGTAGATAATTCATCAAAAGTTTCTTCGACATGTTTAGGATCTAATTCGCTCAATTCCATTGACAATTGATAATAGTTCTCATACCCTAATTCTTTGGCTGCTTTATTTCGTAATTTGGCGATATCTATGATATCCTGGTTTACCAGGTTGCCAAGACTCTTTTTGTCGCGCCATATCTTTTCGCGGTATTGGGAATCTGTGTTCTTTTTAAGAATTTGGGTTATTTCATTATCACTCAATTTTTTCCCATCAACTTCTGTCCTGAAATTACCAAAGATGTTTTCAAGTTTGGTTGACAATTCTGTGATTTGTTTATTCAGTTCAGGATTAATTTGTTTCGATAAGTATGCCTTATATAACAAATCCAATTGACGTTTAAGCATAGGATCTGCGACAATTTCTTTTTCTTTTAGATCCTTTAAATAATTGAATTCTGCCGGATTCTGATAAATGGAGTCGATCTGTAATGAGAGTTGAGTTGAGAGTTTAAATAATTCAGACTCTCCGGTGATATAAGCATCCCATTGTGTCTGCCCATAGTCTTTCACCATTGGTTCAATTTTGTTTTCAAAATTACTTACAAACTTTTGAAATCTTGCTTCGTTAGATTCGAATGGTACTTTCTGTTGGCAACTGAATGAAAATAACAAAATAATAACTAATAAGCTATAAAAAAAAAGATTTTTCATTTTACCTCCGATAATTTGGCGAATAAATTATGTATAATAATTATAAAAAGACAAAATTATTTCAGATAAGCCATTTTTTTCCAAATTTTAAACATGTTTAAAATATATATGTAATTTGTAATAAATAGCTATTTATATTAATTTTATTAATCGAATTAAATCAATTGGGAGGGTTTTCATTTTGGTTGATAATTTAAATCAAACTTCAAATAACATGGATCAAATTCGCCAAATTATATTTGGTGAACAAATGCAGGAATACGAAAAAAAGTTTAACAAAATGCTGCAGGAAATAGAGTTATTAAAAAGAGAAATGGAAAATTCAATTTCTAAACTGGAAAAGTTTATTGAAAAAAAAGATGCAGAGTCGAAAAAAGCAACACATGAAGTCACCGATATGATTGATAACTCAAAAAGAGAATTTAAAAAGCTATTAAATGATTTACAAAAAAAAGTAGATAAAATAATGGATTCTAAAACTGATCGGGCAAAATTATCTGATTTATTTTCAGAAATAAGCCAAAGGTTGAATGAATCAGAAAATTCTTAATATTTACTTAATATTATGGAATCCCTAAAAAAGAATACAAACACTTTAGATTCTTTTGAAAAACTTAAGAAAATATTACTAACGGAAGACCAGCAGAAAATAACGGAAATTGAAAAAAAGTTGGATAATCTTCGCGGTCAGTTAAAAGATAAAGAGTATTTCATTGAAACTCTCGATCCGATATTCGCAACAATGCTGGAAAATAAAATCATTGAATCCAAAGACGAAATGGCTGAAGCTTTAGCTCCGGTAATGGGTGAAGCAATAAAAAAACAGGTTGAAGAATCTAAAGAAGATATTATCGATGCTTTATATCCTGTAATTGGCAGTACAATACGAAAATCAATTGCTGAAGCCATGAAGAACCTGGTTAAAACTGTAAATGAGAAATTGGACAAAACATTCAGTTTTGTGATGCTGCACAGAAAAATAAAATCCAAAGTATCCGGTGTATCAGAAGCAGAAATTTTACTTAAAGAATCAATGCCGTTTCAAATTCATGAAGTGTTTTATATTCATAAAGAAACAGGCATTTTGCTTTCCCATGTTACGAGTAAAATTGATCAACAAACTGTAGACCAGGATTTGATTAGTGGTATGTTGACAGCCATTCATAATTTTGCAGGAAAAATTTTTGGCGAAACGGAAAACCAGGATATTCACAAAATTCAATATGATAACTACCAAATTCAAATTGAAATGGGGCGCTATGCTTATTTAGCCGTTGTAATATCAGGTGTAAAAACTGCTGTTTTTGAGGACAAATTAAATCAGTTGGAACAGAAATTACATCAGATTTTTTATAAATTATTGAGAGAATTTGATGGTGATGTCGCTGAATATAAGCGTGCAAATGTAAATATCAGCAAGTTCTTAAAAACTTTCACTTCTGTTTTAAAAGATAGTTCTGAGATCGGAACTGAAAAAAGAGCCGGATGGCTTTTTCTAAGTTTTTTGATTTTGATATTTATAATTTTGTATGGAATATTTTTTTATTTGCCACAACGATCGATGGAAAGCACCATTGAATCTGAAATCGAAAAAATTAAACATGAAATTCCGGGATTAATTAGTGGCAAGGTTCAATATGAAATAGATGGAAGTGAAGTTCAATTATCAGGGGAAACTGAAAACTGGATTAAAAAAAGAAACATTGAAAAAATTATTTTAAACCGAACAAGTGCCCAAAAAGTTAGTAACACTATTCAGGTTCAAAACGAAAATGAGAGTTCGACTTTAATTGAAAAAATAAAATCATCTACTGCAGAAATCGATAAGTCTTTGCAAAACACATTATTGAATTTAAATTATATCTTTCAAAATGATAGATTGTTTATAGAAGGAAAAGTAAATTCCCTTGAAGAAAAAGTGCAGATAGGAAATATTATTGCGAATTTTTCAGAAGTGCCAATTATTATTAATAATTGCATAGTTGATGAACAAACTTTTAATGACGCCCAGTATCTTATAAATCGAATTGAAGAAATAGCAATCCATTTTGAAGCTGGAAAGTCAAATCCCAATAAAGATGAATTAAAAAAGATTGCAAAACTATATAATTGGTTGAATGAGATTCCTTTCTTTACATTATATATTTATGGTCATTCTGATCAACTTGGTGGCGACTCAATAAATAATCGAATATCTCAAAACCGGGCAGATAATATTAGAAATCATCTAATTGATTTAGGTTTAGAACCTGAAAAACTTATCACCGGACAAATGGGTTTTTCCATGCCTGTCGCATCGAATGAAACCAAAGAGGGTCGGGCATTAAACAGAAGAGTGACATTTTCATTTCATCCATACCGATAAAATTATGAATTCGAATTCAGTATTAAAAAAGAAAATTTGCCTGATAGGTTCTTATGGAGTAGGTAAAACAAGCCTAATAAAAAGGTATGTATATGATCAATTTGATGATAAATATTTATCAACAATTGGCGTCAAAGTGACAAAAAAAATATTACCGCCGATTGAAAGCAATCAAAAAAAATTAATTCAACTGGAATTGTTAATTTGGGATATTGAAGGTTATGAAAAAAATATACCGGTGATTGAAGAATACTACATGGGTAGTACAGGAGCATTTGCAGTGGCTGATATTTCCAGAACGGAAACAATTGATCATTTGGCGGATATTGTAAAAGGATATTTAAAAGTTGTTCCCGATTCTAAAATTGTTTTAGTGGGAAATAAAATTGATTTGAAAAGTGATAAATCCGGATTAAAAGAAAAATTTGTTCAATTTGCAAACCAATTAAATCTTAAGTCATTTTTTACAAGTGCAAAGACTGGTGAAAATGTAGAATCGGTATTTACATATCTTGGTGAAATTATAATTAAATCGATATGATTGAAAAAATATTGTTTGAAAACTTGACAAAGGAATATAAGCTGGGTTATGCCTTTTTATCAAAATCATTTCTTGTGACAGAATGTAACAAATTTTTTACTGATTTTGTGTTTCCAATTAAATTACCTGTGGGCAAGTCTATTTTTGATTTGGTTGAAGAAACAATTGGATTGGAAGATGATTTTACAGCGGTATTACAATCTTCCAAAAAATCAATAAATCTTGATAAGATAAATAGAGAAAATAGCGAAGAAGATATTTCTTTTTACAATTTAAAAATTATTGCCACTGGTGATTCTAAAAATCCATTGATTTTCCTGGTACAGGATGTTACCGATAACACGGATCTTTATCGAATAAATTTACAGCAGAGAAGAGAAATACTATTACTTGAAAGTATTTTAAATACAAGAAATGACTTTTTAACAGGCAGCATTTTGGGTGATTCTGAACCAATCGCCAAAGTACGTGAAATGGTCAAAAAAATATCTCTGATACCTACTACAACTGTATTGTTACAAGGTGAAAGTGGAACAGGGAAAAATTTAGTCGCACGGGTGATTCATTATAACAACAGGACGGATAAAAAACAATTTGTAGAAATCAATTGTGCAGCTATTCCGGAAAATCTGTTAGAGTCTGAATTATTTGGGTATGAAAAAGGAGCATTCACAAATGCGATATCTGATAAAGCCGGATTATTGGAAGAAGCCAATGGCGGAACATTGTTTTTGGATGAAATAAGTGAATTGCCTTTAAAATTACAGTCAAAACTTTTATCATTTTTAGAAACAAAACGATTTCGCCGATTAGGAAGTACTGCTGAAAAAGAAGTTAAAGTTCGTTTTATAACTGCAACTAATAAAGTACTTCATGAATTAGTAAAGAACGGAGAATTTCGCGAAGACTTATTTTACAGATTGAACGTAGTTGAGATAAAACTGCCTTCGCTTAAAGAAATGGAGAGAGATGTATTGATAATCGCCAATCATTTTTTAAAAGTATTCAATAGTGAATTTAAAAAATCTATTAAAAAATTTTCAAAAAAGGCGGAGGAAAAAATTTTATCACATTCATGGCCGGGAAACGTAAGGGAATTAGGCAATTGCATTGAAAGGTCAATGATTTTTTGCGAAGGGCAAATTTTAGAGGAAGACGATATCTTATTTCAGGAAATTTGTTTAGATGAAAACCATGTACAAATGGATATTCAAAGCTCGGGTGTTTCACTAGAGCAGGTAGAAAAACAATTAATACAATCTGCGTTAAAAATAGTAAATGGTAACAAAAGCAAAGCCGCACAATTACTAGGCGTTAGCCGTGATACTCTAAGATATCGGATTGAGAAGCACGATTTACAATATAAGAAATCAGATTAATTTTTCTTTAGCTTAGTATTCATATTTTAATAGTATGGGGCAAATCCACCAACCTTTTGTGGTTTATAACCCACTTTTCAAATTAAACAATATATTAAAAATCTTTATAATCACTATAATCCTCTGATTATTAATATGTTGGCTTTAGTTCATAATGGATAGATTATTGCTGGCACAACTGTTGTAATAATATCCCCGAGTTTAATTATGGAAATATTTTGTAAAAAATGTGGTAATGTACAAGACAAAACACCTGACGACCTAATTGGTGAGTTTTGTATTTGTGATTATTGTGCTACTCTTTTTCAATGGTATATAAAAAATGAGACCCAACCAAATAATGAAACGAATAAAAAGAGTGAAGAAGAATTGTGATTGTTATGTGATATGACGCAAAAGTGAGTGAATTCGCTACAGTTTTTGAAAAGAATTTACTAAATCAAATGTTTTATAAGTTTCTTTAAGTATTGGTTTTAAAGAAGTTAAGTAAACTAAAATAACTTTGGCATAGAGTTTGAGTAAGAACATCAATTAAGTTATTTATTAAATAAGTTAAATGTTAAATTATTATTGAGGAGGTAAAATGTTAAACAAATTGTTAATCATGGTAACGATGGTATTATTTTCAACAGCTATTTTAGCCGATGAAACAGGAGACAAATTTGAGCTGGGACTTAAAGGTGGAATCAACTCGTATTGGGGTGATATTGACGGGTCGAAGATCCAAGGTGCCTTCGGCGGTTCATTGTATTATTGGCTTTCTGATTATTTTGCATTTGGAGTAGAAGGGGGTATGTCCCAAATGGAAGCAGAAAACGGTGACAAATATTTTAAATCAACTGTTTACAATGTCGGTCCAATGTTAAAATTGAAACCTTTCCCATCAAATGATCTAAACTTTCAATTATTAGCAGGATATGAATTTTTAAATATTGATCCAAAAAACAAGGATGATAATTGGCCAACTAATCGAGAAGCCGGGAACTATGAAAAAGATCAAAATGCATTTGTAGCAGGTTTAGGAATTTCTCCATTTATTTATGAAGATTTATTAGCATTGGATGTTCAAGGCGCTTATCATTATTCCGGCACTGATTATCTTGATGATTTAGAACTTGGTGATGAAAATGATGGTTACTTTACAGCAATGGTTGGATTATCTTTATATTTAGGAAAACCGAAAGATACAGATGGTGATGGTATTCCTGACAAACAAGATGTTGATCCATTACATAAAGAAGATTTTGATGGTTTTGAAGATATGGATGGCGCCCCGGATCTGGATAATGATAAAGATGGGATTTTAGATGTTAATGATAAAGCTCCTAATGATCCCGAAGATATAGATGGATTCCAGGATGAAGATGGTATTCCAGACCCGGATAACGATAATGATGGGATTTTAGATGTTAATGACAAAGCGCCCAATGATCCGGAAGATAAAGATGGTTTTCAGGATGAAGATGGAGTACCTGATTTGGATAATGATAATGATGGTATTGTGGATACAGAAGATAAGTGCCCGAATGAAGCTGAGACAATGAATGGTTATGAAGATGAAGACGGATGCCCGGATGTAAAACCGGAAATCGCTGTTGAAGTAGGATCCGCAATGGTTTTGGAAGGAGTGAACTTTGCTTCAGGAAGTACAAACCTGACAGAAAATTCTAAAACTATTTTAGATAAAGTTGTTAGAACATTAACTGATAATCCTAAAATAGAAGTTGAAATTAGAGGATATACTGACAACACAGGCAGCTATGAAGGAAACGTTAATCTTTCTAAACGTCGCGCTGATTCAGTTAAAGAATATTTAATAAATCAGGGTATCGCAAATTATAGAATTCAGAGCCAGGGATTTGGACCAAATGAACCAATCGCCGATAATAACACACGTGAAGGTCGTGCAAAAAACAGGAGGATTGAATTCTTCAGAGTTAAATAATATTAACAAATAACACTAATAAAAATAAGGTGAAAGAAAATATACTTTCACCTTATTTGTTTATACGGGATATCGTAATGAATATTGTTTTTGTTACTACTGAACTAAACAAATGTTTAAAATATACAAATAATGAAGATGATTTAATCTCATGTTTAAGTTTTGCGTTTGAAAAAGGTGATATTAATGAAAACTCAGAGATAACAATATTGCTCCAGCAAGATGCATTACTTGTAAAAAAAATGATACTGAGACAAATAAAAGAAAAAAAATATAATTTGAATTATGTATTTAGAAAAATATGGTGGAATAAAAATAAAGAAATAAATGTTATTGCTGCATATTTTATTCCAGTTATATTCCAGGACCCGGATAAAATCGATTGGATTTTATTCAGGCAAGTTTTAGACCGCTTGAAAAGTTGGGATCTTACAACAATTGTGTCTTCGGTACTAGAGGAATTAATAACAAATAATATATATTATTGGAAAATATATTTAAGTGAAATTACAAAGCTGAATAATAAATGGGTACTTCGATTAGCAGCATTAATTATTGGTAAAATAGCCTTAAGTCATAAAGATTTAATACCAGATCTTATAAGTTTGTTAATGTTGATTATGCGAAGTAAGGACTGGGAAGTGCAACAAGCTATAAGTTGGTGTTTAAACAATATGGCCGGAGTAAGTAGTAAACCGATATATGAATTGACTAATTTTGATGGATTTGAATTTCGAAGAGGAATATCATTAAATTAAGTTTGCTTTAATATTTTTCTGTTTGACGGAAATCAAAAAAAGATACCATTATATTTTTATTAAAAATTCCTTCAATCGATAAATTGGACTTATTAATATAGTCTGAAAAAAATAATCTAATTAATTTATTTAAACTTTTTAAGGAGAATTTATTGTGGAACAGTACCAGGTTTATATTGACAAAGCAGTGGAGCTCATTATGTTATATGCTCCAAAGCTATTATTAGCAATTATTACTTTAATTATCGGTTTATGGGTAATTAAACTGGTTGTTAAAGGAATGGAAAAAGCGTTAGATAAAAGTAATGTTGATGAGTCTCTGAAAAAATTTCTGGGCAGCCTTTTTGGGGTTATACTTAAAATTTTATTGCTAATCAGTGTTGCATCAATGGTGGGAATTGAAACCACATCATTTATTGCGATTATGGGTGCTGCCGGTTTAGCCGTGGGTTTGGCTTTACAGGGCGGCCTGGCAAATTTTGCTGGCGGTGTTTTGATTTTATTATTCAAACCCTTCAAAGTTGGTGATTTTATTGATGCACAAGGCTATACCGGTAGCGTTAGAGAAATTCAAATATTCAATACAATTCTAAAAACGCCGGATAACAAAACTATTATTATTCCCAATGGCGGATTGTCATCCGGAAATATTACCAATTTTTCTGTTGAAGCGACAAGAAGGGTTGATATGACTTTTGGCATCGGATATGGCGATGATCTTAAAAAAACCAAAGATGTTCTTAACTCAATTATGAACAGTGATAGCCGTGTTTTAAAAGATCCGGCACCAATGATTGTTGTCTCTGAATTGGCTGACAGTTCCGTGAATTTTTCTGTTCGGGTTTGGGCAAACGCTGCAGATTATTGGGGATTGTTTTTTGATATGCAGGAAAAGGTAAAATTGGAATTTGATAAACAAAGAATTTCAATACCATTTCCACAGCAGGATGTACATTTATTTAAACAAAATTAATATTATTTATCTCGGGTGGTTTGCGTTATTAAAAACAGCC
>DAOWAQ010000063.1 GCA_030634505.1 Calditrichia bacterium | reverse complement strand
CGCTGCTATTGAGATTAACATAGTTAGACCAACTCCGGACTGAAACGTATCACTAATCACTGGCAACATGCCATTGTTTTCTGCAAACCTGATTAATTGAATGGACTTTTCAATGCTGCCAATCACAGTTGGTTTTATTATTATTGCTTTAATCCAGGAAGGGGGTACAAAAGAACTTGCTGATATTTTCAGAATATTTTCGTCAAGGGCAATTGGCATGTTCGTTTTATTGAACAGGATTTCAAGTTGATCATAATCTTTCAAGGGTTCTTCTATATATTCTATGTTTTTGTGATTAATATTTTGGAAAAAATGTAGTGCTTCTTTTAAAGACCAAGCTTGATTGGCATCTAATCGTAATAGAGATTTACTCTCTAAAAATGAGTTTAGAGTGTTAACAAGTTTTATGTCTTCCTCAATTGTTTCTCTTCCAACTTTTAATTTAAAAACACTGAACCCTTCATTTAAATAATGATGCACTTTTTCTAATATTTGATCCTGCTTTCCTGATAACAATGCATTAATTAAAATTGATTTTTTTGGTGAATTGCTGAATAAATCTGTTGGTGTGATTCTTTGTTTAGAAGCAAATAATGAAAGAAAAGCTGATTCTATTCCGAATCTAACTGAGGGAAATAGCTCTAAATCCTTTAACCAGGTATCAAAACCACCATCAAATTGATTTAAATTATTTGGGACTTTTTTATCAATAAAAAAGGAAGAATATTTTCTTATCTGATTTTCAACCTGGAGGAGATTTTCTTTGTGAAGTCCGGGAAGTGGGGAAATTTCCCCTACGCCAATATTGTTTGATTCATCAGTTATCTTTATAATTAATCCATCCCGAGTTAAGATTTCTTTGTTTGCAATTTTTAGAGGGGTTCTGAGTGGTAATTGAAATTGAAATAATTCAAAATCTTTGATAATCATAAAATCCAGCTGATTGAAAAAACCACACTGTAGAGCAATAATAATTTGCCCGTATTTGCCAGAATATGATTTAAATCAGGTCCGATTTGTTTCATGAAAATATAATAAATTGATGGTATTGCCGGGATAAATACAAATGTTGTTGCTAATGCGTAGGGATGCTCGCCTTTAATAAAAAAAAGTATTACAGGAATAAGGCAAGCAATAGCAATAGAAATCAGATACTCCATTCGTGTGAAAAGTTCACCAAACCTGACTGCTAAAGTTATTTTTCCGGCTGTTCGATCTGTATGAATATCTCGCAGATTATTTACAGTTAGTAAAGCCATAGAAAGTAATCCGGGTGACAAACCGGCAATTAAAACAATGGGTGTGATTTCCAATGCTTGGACATAATATGTTCCACCAACAGCTACAGGTCCGAAGAATATAAGTACGACAATATCGCCAAGACCATGATAACCAAGTGGAAATGGACCACCAGTGTATAATATTCCGAGAATTATTGAGAGAATACCGATAGTTAATATAGGCCATCCTCCACGCCAGATAAGATATAAACCTACTATGAAGGCGAGCAAGAATGTTAAGATGAATGCAATCTTTACTATTTCTGGTTTGACTAATCCTGACTGTGTTACCCGTTTAGGACCTAATCGTTCTTTTGTATCTGCACCGTGAATAAAATCAAAATAATCATTTGAAAAATTGGTGGCAATTTGAATTAGTAAAGAAGCAACAAGTGCGGCAATTGCAGAAAGCAAATGCATTTTACCATCGCCAAACGCAAGAGCCGTTCCAATAATAACCGGAGCAATGCCCGCCCATAATGTTTTAGGACGCATGGCTCGGATCCAAATATTTACGTTTGATATTGTTTTTTTTTTGAACATTTAACAAGTTATCGTTTGATTAATCTTTTTCGATTCTCTTTCTCCAATAATATGGTCTTCTTTTCATATGAGAACAAGCTACAATCCAAATGGTGTCATCTATTTTTAAATAATAAATTAAAAATGGAAATCTTTTCAATAGATAATATCTGGTACCATACTTCTTTTTCGGCCATCTTTCAGGGGCCTTTTGAATAATTTTAATTGCATTTCTGAATTCACTCTCAAAATCTAATCCTAGCCCTTTTCGCATTGACTCATAATATTCGACTGCATGCCATAATTCAATTTCTGCATCATGATGGGCTCTTATTTGTTTCATGAATAGTTTGTTCTAATTTCAGCAAGTATATCTATTGCAGGTCTACCATTTGCTTTTCCACTTTTAATTTCTTCGACACGTTTTTTGATTTCATTTTCCCATTCGCTGTCATCAGAATAATCAGTTACTTCATCTAAACTAGAAATTAATTCATGAGCTAAATCAGCTCTCTCTTTAATGGATAAGGCGCGAGCTCTTCTTTTTATCTCTTTGAATGATTGTGACATTTTAATCCTTACACTATATCCTAATTAATTTAATAACTTTAAGGACGTTTAGGAAATTTGGAAAAATCCGGTTTACGTTTTTCGTTAAACGCATTCCTGCCTTCTTGTCCTTCTTCGGTCATATAAAATAACATGGTTGCATTTCCTGCCAGTTCTTGTAGTCCGGCTTGACCATCACAATCAGCATTCAATGCTGCTTTAAGGCAGCGAATGGCAATGGGAGAATTGGCTAAAATCTCTCGACACCATTGAACTGTTTCTTTTTCCAAATCTTTATTAGAAACAACAGTATTTACCAATCCCATATCTAACGCTTGTTGTGCATTATATTGACGACACAAATACCAGATTTCTCTTGCTTTTTTCTGACCAATTATTCTTGCCATATAACTGGCGCCATATCCACCATCAAACGAACCAACTTTTGGACCGGTCTGACCGAATATTGCATTATCAGCGGCAATTGTCAAATCACACATTAAATGCAGAACATGACCTCCCCCAATGGCGTATCCGGCAACCATTGCAATTACAGGCTTTGGGCATGTTCGAATTTGTCTCTGAAAATCCAGCACATTTAATCTATGTACTCCCTGGTCATCTTTATATCCGGAATCCCCGCGTATTCTCTGGTCGCCCCCCGAACAAAAAGCTTTTTCTCCTTCGCCTGTCAAAATAATTACACCAATATCTTGATCATTTCTGGCATCTTCTAATGCTTCAATCATTTCAAAAACTGTTTTTGGGCGAAAGGCATTTCTGACCTTAGGGCGATTTATTGTGATTTTAGCTATACCTTCAGCTTTATCATATTTAATATCTGTGTAATCTTTTGTCATTTGCCATTGAATTTCTGGCATTTTATACTCCTCTAAGTAATTAAGAATTTTTTTACAACTTTAATAAATTCATCCGGATTTTCAAAGTGTGTATTATGTCCGCAATTTTTTAAAATGATAAATTTTGATAAAAAAATTTCTTTATGAATTTTTGAAAATAATTTCTGATACTTTATATCAAATTCTCCCGCAATCAATAAACAAGGGTTTTTTATCCTATATAGTTCATTCCATAATGATGGTTGCGTACCAGCTCCCATTTCAATAAGTGATTTTGATAATTTTCCGGGATCATTATTTAATCTTGAATTTAGCAAATTTGCAAAACTTTTGTGTTGTTTTAAAGTTTCAAAAATTGGTTGATTATACCAGAATTTTAAAAATTCTGATAAATTCATAGTTTCTAATTTTCGAGAAAGTTTATAGTCATGATTCTTTCGATTAAGTTTTTCAATTGAATCTGAAATTCCGGGTTGAGCTGACTCGATTATAATTTTGTTAAAGAAATTGGGATAGTTAATAGCAAGATAAATGGCTAATCTTCCGCCCATGGAATATCCAAGTAAATGACAGAATTCTAAATTATTGTTTTGAAGAAATTCAGAAATATATCTCGCTGCATTTTCAATGCTAAAAGAATTTTCGCATTCATCAATTTCAGATTTGCCATGCCCGGGTAAATCTATTGCTAAACAATAAAAATCCGAAGATAGGTTTTTACATATTTTTTGCCAATCTGAACTACTTCCCATAAATCCATGTAATAACAGCAGTGGAGGATTACTAATATCACCATAGATGGAGCAATGTAAAGTGTTCAGAATCTAATTCTCCAATAGTTCTGTAATCTTACTAAATATATCTTTGTGTAATTTATGATTTTCATTTCTATCAATAGAGATCTCTATAATTGCTGATTGTTGCACTTTGATAGCAGAAACATAATTTTCAAGAAATTCTTTATTTGATTTTGGATGATAATAATTTACATGAAATAAACTTGCGGCATCTTTGAAATTTAATTCATGAGGAGTTGCAAAGTATTTTTCAAACACTTCTGTATGTTCAGAAATTGGTAGAAATGAAAAAATTCCACCACCGTGATTATTCAGGATTACAATTATAACTGGATAATCAGTTGAAGAAAGTTGATGTAGAGAGTTCAAATCATGAATAGAGGCTAGGTCACCAATAATTAATGTAATAAGGGTTTGATTACCCTGTGCAAATCCAATAGCGCTTGCAATTGTACCATCAATTCCGCTGGCACCTCGATTTGCAGCAACAACAATTGAATTTTCATTTTTATTGGCGAACATATCCATATCACGAATAGGCATACTACTTGCCAAAAATAAACCGGAATTAGTGGGACTATGTTTTGATATGTTTAGGGCAACAGATATTTCTGATATTGGGATTTCTAAGGTAAATTCTTTTTCTAATAAATTTGAAATTTTTATATTTTCGGACTGAATACTTTCATACCAACTATTATCAATATTACTCTGAATATGAGGAAGTAAACTCTTACAAAATTGATTTATGTTGGTAACAATCCTTTCAGATATGATATGTATGGGATCATATCTGTTCGGCGAATCATCAATCAGAAAATAGTTTGCAGGTTTAAATTCATCCAAATATTTTAATAGTCGCTTAGATACAAAACGTTTTCCAAATTGGATGATTGTTTTGGGATCAAGTGATTTCTTAAAAGAATCGGATAGAAGTAATAAATCATAATGTTCGATAATTAATTCAGAATCAGTTCCAATTCTTAATCCTGAAACAATATCTGCAAATACCGGCCACCCTATTTTTTTTGCGAGTTCAAACACACTTTCAGCATCAGATTTATTATCCAATTTTCCGGCAAAAATGATTCCGCGTTTTGTATTGTTTAATTGAAGTATTATTTCCGGATCAGGTTTAAAATTATTTCCATTCTCCGGTTTCTTGTAGGATGTGAAAGGTGAACCAGACAGTTTCCATTTCTTGATTATATCTGTTTGAAATTCAACGGGTTTAACCATTGAGAAAAAGGGTTCGCGAAACATACAATTAATATGAACCGGGCCCTGAGGTGTGTGCATAGCTTTATAATAAGCCTGATCAATAGTTGTTAAAATAAATTGAGTTGAAATATTTTCATCCGGGACGGGTATTTCAAAATACCAGTTCAGATAATCACCAAATATTTTTACCTGGTCGATTGTCTGGTTTGCTCCTGTATCTCTTAATTCGGGAGGGCGGTCTGCTGTGAGAACTATTAACGGCACAGAATCCTGGCATGCTTCGATAATTGCAGGGAAGTAATTTGCTGCGGCAGTTCCGGAAGTGCAAATCAGTGCAGCAGGTTTGCCGGTTGCTTTGGCGTAACCCAACGCATGGAAAGCTGATCCTCTTTCATCATAAAATATTTTTGAATTTGCTCGGGGATTTTGAGCAACAGCAACAGTGAGAAATGTTGAGCGAGAACCTGGTGAAATGCAAAAATAATTGCAGCCTTGCCTGATCAGTTCCTCAACAATCAGATAACTCCATTGACTATTGAGATTTGCCATTTAGCTCACCGTTAATACCCAGTGCTTTTAAAAAATTACCAATCTTATTTTCTATTTCCTGCCATTCTGAATTTACATCTGAACCATCGACAATGCCACCACCTGAATACAGGGCAAGATTTTTTCCATTGACTAATCCTGAACGAATAGCAACGGCAAATTCAGCGGAATTATACCCAATCCAACCGACGGGCGCTGCATACCATCCACGATGAAATGGTTCCATTGATTGAATCTGCTCCAGGGCCTCTTTCCCCGGAACGCCTCCCACAGCCGGCGTTGGGTGAAGTGTTGAGAGGATTTCAATGTCTGAAACATTGTCTTTTAATTTTCCAGGAAATTTAGAGTATAAATGCTGTAATCGACGTAATTTTATAACAGAAATTTCTTTACTTGCAACAAGCTCTTTACACAAAATATTGAGCGAATCTTTAACGCTTTCGATTACAAAAGCATGTTCCCGTCGTTCTTTGTCAGAATCGAGTAATTCACGTTCAAGAACCGAATCCTCGAATTCATTTTTTCCACGAGGACGAGTACCTGCAATAGCTTCACTGTAAATTGTTCCGTTATTCCGTTGGTATAATAATTCCGGGGTTCCACCTAAAAATGCTAAATCTTTTTTTATTTGAAAACAAAAATGTGTGGCGAAAGGATTAATTGTTTTCAGTTTATTTAATAGCGAAAATGTGTTTAATTCTTCATAAAACTTAAGAATTACTTTTCGGGCTAAAACAACTTTTTCAACAACATGATTTTTAATTGAGGTCAAAGCGGAATTAATTATTTCACCCCAGCCATCGGAATTAGGAAAATCTTCACGTGACAGAAAGTCATTGGAATCCGGAAAGACATAACCTTTATTAAATGTAAGTTTATCAAATAATTGTATTAATTTATCAATTACTTCTTGCTTGTTATCTGGGCTTTCACAAATTATATTTGCAGCAAAATAAAATTCATCTTCTGTGCGAAATAATTCAAACATTGGCAGTATGAAATAATAATTACCAAAATCTTCCCAGAGTTCATCAGTTTTTACATTTTGATTAAATTGAAATCCACCATAGTACCGAAGAAATTTATTATCGTTTGGCAACTTTTCATTAATACGTGAAATTGACTCACTATAGTTTTTAAACTGTTTTGCCGTAATTACATCAGCCTGACCAATACCACCAATCTCAAAATCACCACTGCGCTCTGACCAATAAATTTTCTCATTAATAGATTGCTGCCCCAACCATTTGATTATATTTATTTCTTCAATAGGCATTTCAATTCGTTGTATCTCTGCGGAAGAAGAAAAATCGGTTTGGTCAAGTTGGTTTAAAAGAAAACTTCTAATATTCTGAAGATTTAGTTTTCCCTGAATTTCAATATTTTCAATGACTTCAGTGTCTATCATATAGTTAAATCACTATTCAAAAATGGTCAAAACAATTACTAAATTTAGATAATTAATATAAATGCATCAAATAATTTTGGATGATCAAAATCAAACCAAATATCGAGAAAATTAATTTCTTATATTTAATCAATTATATTGAATTTGGGAATACACCGGCGATCTGAGATTTGCATTCAGGGCATTTTCCGTTTACAATTTTATTGGACTTGATACTATGCCAATCTCTCTCAATTAATTTGGTTTTGCAATTGGGGCAATTGGTTGTTTGACCATCCGGATCAACAACATTCCCGGTGTAACAATAATTAATTCCTTCGGAAATTGCAATTTTTCTGGCTTTATTTAAAGTCTGTTTAGGAGTGTGCGGCTTATCTGTCATTTTAAAATCAGGATGGAATGCGGTAAAATGTAAAGGAACTGAATCACCAATATTTGCCAATATCCACTCACACATTTGTTTGATCTCTGATTCGGAATCATTCTCATCGGGAATGAGTAAAGTTGTAATTTCTAACCAAACTTCGGTTTCATTTTTAAGCCATAGCAATGTATCCAAAACATCATTCAAATCTGAGAGTGTTAATTTACGATAAAAGACTTCACTGAAAGCTTTTAAATCAACATTGGCCGCATCAATATATTTATATACATCTTTACGGGCATTTTTATCAATGTAACCAGCGGTGACCATTACAGAAGATATCCCCTCATCCCGTGCAAGTTTGGAAATATCTATAACAAATTCACCGAAAATAGTAGGATCATTATAGGTATAAGCAATAGATGAGACATTATTTTTTTAGCAAGTTTTACTACATCTTCAGGACTTACATGTAGTGCTTTTAAATCATCAATCTTAGCTTTGCTCATCGACCAGTTTTGACAAAATTTACATCCGAGATTACATCCTGCTGTGCCAAAACTCAGGATACCGCTTCCGGGATAAAAATGATGTAATGGTTTTTTTTCTATGGGATCTATAGCAAAACCAGTTGGGCGACCATAGCCAATACTATATAACTTGCCATCTATATTTTGGCGTATAAAACAAAATCCAGCCTGACCCTCGCCGATTTTACAATAACGTGGACAAAGAGTGCAGAGTAATTTTCCGGAATCTGTTGGCTCCCACCATTGTGCAAGCTTATAGTTTGAATCTGTTTTCATTTTTTTATTAAGATTAAACGATTCGAATGATTAAAGTTTAGGCACTTATTACTTTAGTCACTTAAAAACTTATATTACTGTATTTGACTCTATTACTGCTCCTTTTGGAACAATAATGATTCCATCGCGGATAGCATAATTTTTTTCAAATTTTTCTGTAACGTTTTCTCTGTTTATTAATTGAACATTATTGCCAATACGCACATCCATATCAATTATTGAGTTTTTAATAACACAATTTTTTCCAATTCCAAGGTTGGGTCTGTTCGTATTTTTCTGGCGTTCTTTTACGGTTTCATAGTGTGTATTGCCCATTATATAGGCTCTTTGAACAAGTGTGCCTTCATCAATATAGGCGCGAATTCCTACAACAGCTTGTTCTACAATGGAGCCGAGAATAATTGATCCTTCAGAAACTGTGGCATGATTAATATGACAATTGTTAATTTTTGACGCCGGTAAATATCTTGGGCGGGTATAAAAAGGAAAGTCTTCGTCATAGAAATTGAATTCCGGAACAGGATTAGTTAAATCCATATGTGCTTCAAAAAAGCTGCTTATGCTACCAATATCTCTCCAATAGCCGTCAAAAAAATATGAAAAAACTTTGTATTTACT
>DAOWAQ010000276.1 GCA_030634505.1 Calditrichia bacterium | reverse complement strand
TAAATGCATTTGAATTAATATAAAAAAACAAAAAAATCAAAATGGCAAATGGAAATAAAATGATTGAATAATTCCAACCTGTAATTTGTAATCCGCCCATTAACCAGCGAATCATTCTATATGTTTCTGTAAAGTCAGCAATATAATGTATAAAAAGTATCATTGAGGAAAAAAACAGACTGACCGTTACTCCGGTTAAAACCAATGTCACCGGTGAAATTCCTATCTTATTTTTCGCAATCCAATAAATAATGAATATGGTGAAAACACTTCCTGTAACGGAAAATATTGCAGTAGTTGTAAAACCAAAAAAGGCAATAGATAAACCGGATTTTATGCTGATAACAGCGCCTAATGCGCCGCCAGATGATACACCCAGTGTATAAGGCGTTGCCAGATCGTTTCGCAGTAATGCCTGAAATATTACACCAATCATAGATAATGAGAATCCGACGATGAATGCAAATGCCACTCTTGGCAACCTGATATTCAGAAATATTTCCGAATTGAACACTTCTTTAAATGGAATTGAAACAGATCCGATAAATGGCGCTAAGAAAACAGAAATTATTCCAAATACAAACAAAGTAATTATTATTGTTTTTTTATTCTGCAAAAATATATTCCTGTTGATTCTGATGATAAATTGATTAGAACTTCAAATGCGTCATTCATACGGTAAAACATATAATGACTTTGTCATTGGATTAATATCAATATACACTTTCACGCCAAATATCTCTTGTATCAAATTGAATTGCAATACTTCATCCGGTTTTCCGTCTTTCACAATTTCACCGTTATTCATCATAATTATTCGCTCACAAAACCTAGCTGCAAGATTGATATCATGTGTAACTACTATGGTTGATAAATTTGTTTCTGTTTGCAATGCTTTCAATATTTTATAAATATCAATCTGATGATGCAGGTCAAGAGCGGAAGTAGGTTCATCTAAAAGCAGTATTTGCGGCTGTTGAGCCAGCGCACTTGCGATTACCTCCCTCTGTTTTTCTCCGCCACTGAGCTCGTTAAAATTTCGATGTGCAAAATTGGTGATTTCTAATTTTTCCATTGATTCATTTACAATTCTTTCATCTTCACTGGAAAAATAAGCAATACCTTTTGAATAGGGATATCTTCCCATTCTTACAATTTCCTTAACCTGATATGAAAATGAAAATTCTGTTTCCTGAGGTACATATGCCATATATTGACCAAGTTCTTTCTTGGGATATTCTGATAAACATCTATCATTTAAATAAATATTATCGTGTTTGATATTTAATAATCCCAACACCAGCTTTAATAACGTAGATTTTCCGGCGCCATTTGGACCTATAATCCCAACAAACTCACCACGTGTGACTGAAAAATTAACATCATTTAGCACATTCGAATTGTGATAAGCAAAATTTAGATTTTTTATCTCTAACATTGTACTCTCAGATCAATCTTTTACTATCTATTTGCGGAATTTAAAATACTATTAAAATCTTCTGCTAATATAACTAAACGTGGTCCGGGAATTAATGAATAATTACCACCAACTTTAAAAATTTTATTTTGATTGACGGCATTTACATTATAAAGATATTTCCATTCTTCACCCGTTACAATGTTTTTTATACCTTCCTCAGTATTCATGTCAAACTCGATAATTATGTCAGGATTCCTTTTGATAATCTCTTCAATATTAACAGTACTATATTTAACAGTTAAATCATTGAATATATTTAGCCCACCCAGTAATTCCCACATTTCATTTAAATACGTATTGGGACCGGCTACCGTAATATTTTTGATACTTCCCTTTTCTCGCCCAATAACCAGCATAGCTTTGGTATTTTGCCTATCCACTATTTCATCTTTTAAGATTGACAAAGTGCTATTAATTGATTCTCGTAATTGTTTACCTTTTTCTGCAATATTTAAAGTGTCACTAATAATAGAAATAGCATTTTGAATATCTTTCAAAGTTTCATTTGGCATCATTAATATTTTCAAACCAAATTTTGAAAGATCCTGGTTTAAATTCGAATGTGATAAAACACCAAATAAATGTGTCGGTTTGAGGCTCACAATTTTTTCTATATTCGGATTTAATAAGCCACCAATGCTTTCCTTATTCTGTGCTTCAGGTGGATATTTACAAAAATCAGTAACCGCCACCAAATTTGAATCTAAATCAAGAGCATAAATTATTTCCGTTATATGCGGAGAAAGTGAAATAATTCGAATTTGATTTGTATCAGTGGATTTTTCTTTTTGATGGCAGCTAAGTGAAAATACTGCGATAATTAGTATAAGAATTTTTTTCATGCTATAATTTTACAACCCCTGCCATTGGCACGCCTTCGGTGCTATCCCCTTTTTTACCAGTCAGTCGACTGGTTGAAGGTGGAATAACCATTATGCAATTGTCATTCCGAGCGAATTCCGATTTAATCGGGATGACGAGGAATCTAAGTTTTTTTCAAAACAATCAATTTGGTACATCAGACTCAGAGATTTCTCTCTCGATTGCATCGAATCGAAATGACAAATAAATATATCATTTTGAATAAAATCCTACAGTACCGGGTATCAATCCAACTTCGTACCTACCCTGTTCTGTACCTGATTCATCAAATATAATCATTTCTCCGTTTTGAGAGAAATAGTCTTTCGGATCCAATGCAAATATCTTCTTAGTTACCGGATCATAATCTAGCCCATAAAAATTTCCGGTTGCAAAGCTCCCATTTATTATCTGCATATTTTGACTATCAAATTCTGCAATTGTACTATCTTTAATAAAATATCCATTATTATTTGCCCCGAGGCACAATCTGCTAGGGTGACCGGGAATCACCAGGGAATCCATAATTGTTTCATCCAATGAACTTATTTTCCACACTCCACCGGGTGTATCATCATTTGGATCATTCCAGTCATTGTAAGATCCTGAACAAAGAACAAAGACATTTTCATTTTCATCCTTTACGATGGAAATGGGATTATCACCTATTTGGATGGTGTCTATTACCTGGTCACTTGAAGTCGATATTACACTTATTGTGTTTCCATATCCAAAGCCTGAATTAGCAACATAAAGTTTAGAATTGGCATGAATAATTCCCTCTGGGTTTGTACCGGTCGGGATTGAACCTGTTACCTGGTAAGTTGTCAAATCAATTATTGAGCAGGAATTAGTATATAAATTTGTGACATATCCTTTTGTTGAATCAAGTATTATCATATTTCTCGGACTACTTCCCGACGGTAAATGTATGGTTGCCACCCTTTTAAAAGAACTTACACTAATTACTTCGATCTTATCAGAATTATTAATCACAATAAAAGCCAGGGTATCATAAATAGTAATACCATTGGCCACGCTTCCCAATCCTTCACCATTGGCCGATTGAAATACATTATTATACATTTTACCCGAATCAGAATCAAAATAGGATAAACTGGCATTGGCTGCTGAAAAACTGCCTTCATTAACAATAAATACACCTTTAAGAACCGCTTCAGGAATCAAATTGTCTTTACTCGAAACCGGGTCGCTTTCACATGACATCAAATAAACAATAGAAAATAAAATCAAAATAATTAGGAATTTATAAGACCTCTGGTATTGCATATTTAATCCTCTCATTTAATTATGAATTGTTAATGATAAATTATAATTTCTACCCGGCATGGGGTAGCCGTACATTACCCGGTAATCTTTATTTAATAAATTTCCAAATTGCAAGTTGATACTACAATACTGATCAAATACGT
>DAOWAQ010000201.1 GCA_030634505.1 Calditrichia bacterium | reverse complement strand
GGGGTAATACCTACCGGCACCCCGGGACTGGTTGCTAATAACTTTGTAACTATAAATGCTAATAGTTCTCGTGGCATCTATCTTTATAGTACAACCCGGCAGAACATTTATTATAATAGTGTGAACAGCATTTCCGGTACCGCCAGCCGCTCTTTTGATGCCTACAGTTGTTCAGATATCAACGTGGTTAATAACATTATTGCCAATCATGGTGGCGGATATGCTTATTATGTTAATACTCCTGCTGCAATTGTAACATCGGATTATAATGATTTATATACAACCGGCGTCAATTTAGCTTACTGGGGCGGAGATCTTACTGATTTAGCGGCTTTACAATCTGCAAGTGGCAAAGATGCGAACTCGATTTCTGCCAATCCACAATTTATCTCAAATACAAATCTTCATACCACTGCTGCAGAGATTGATAGTGCCGCGACACCTTTAGCTGAAGTAGGTGATGACATTGATGGTGAATTGCGCGATGGTTTATTCCCAGACATCGGTGCCGACGAAGTAATATTTGGAATTAATAATTCTCCCATTATTACTTCTCTTCCAGATACGTTAGCAAGGGCAGATTCACTATACGAATACCAGGTAGTAGCTACTGATCTTGATGGAGATACACTCACTTATCACCTGTTAATTGCACCTGCATTCCTTAGCATTGACACAACCAGCGGGTTGATTCAGGGAACACCGACTCAAGCTGATGAAGGTGATCACCCGGTGAGTATTGAGGTCGATGATGGTAATGGTGGCACTGCCAATCAGATATTCACTTTACATGTTCAACCACCACTTGGAATTAATCAGTTTACTAATCAGATTCCCAAAGAATTTGCATTAAAGCAAAATTATCCAAATCCATTTAATCCAACCACAACAATTGAATATGACCTACCAAAAGCAGCACAAGTAAAAATTGAAATTTACAATCTGCTTGGCAAAAGGGTAAAAACAGTTTTAGATATTTATAAAAATGCTGGTCGCCATAAATTCATATTTGATTCAAACAATTTGGCAAGTGGCGTGTATCTTTACCGAATTGAAGCCGGTACATATACAAATTCTAAAAAGATGATTTTACTGAGATAAATTGATGATTTAACATTTTAAGTGTTTATTTTAAAAGAGGTAAGTTCTTTTTATAATTTCAATAATTGCACTTCTTATATCACTAAAATTAAACAAGAAACCGTTTCAGATTTGCGAAACGGTTTTTTCGTTATTATATTGGAAGCCCTGCGTTAGTAAAATCAGGTGTTGACTTTTTTATTATAATAGAACAAACCGGAAAATTATTAGTTAAATATATTAACTAACTTGTAGCAGAATTTGACATGGAAGGTACTAGGTAAGAAATGGATTCACAGAAATATCATGCATATAATATTCGTAATTTTCGCGATATACCTCAAATGCAATATTTGAGTGAAGATGAAAAAATGGCAATTGAGGTGGTTGGAAGAGTATTACCCTTTAAGGCGAATAATTATGTAGTGAATGAATTAATTAATTGGGATAATTACGAGAATGATCCAATCTATAAACTTACTTTCCCCCAAAAAGAAATGCTGGAAGTTGAAAATTTTCATCTAATTTCTGATCTATTAAAAAGAGGTAACAAAGAAGAATTAAAGAAAGAAATAAATGAAGTCAGATTGCAATTAAATCCACATCCTGATGGTCAATTAAGCCACAATGTTCCTGAAATTGATGGTATAAAACTAACAGGAATTCAACATAAGTACAGAGAAACTCTTTTATTTTTTCCAAGCCAGGGACAAACCTGTCATGCGTATTGTACATTTTGTTTCCGCTGGCCGCAATTTATTGGAATGGAAGAATTGAAGTTTGCTTCAAAAGAAATTGAATTATTGATAGAATATTTAAAAAGAAATCCCTACATAACAGATGTTTTATTTACCGGTGGTGATCCATTGGTAATGAATACTAAACATCTGAAATCATATATTTTACCATTATTGGAATCCAACCTACCAAATATAAGAACCATTAGGATAGGAACTAAAGCATTATCCTACTGGCCATATAGATTCCTCACTGATCATGATGCTGATGAGTTGCTAAATTTGTTTAGCACTGTTAAAGAGTCAGGAAAACATTTAGCATTTATGGCTCACTTTAATCACCCGCAGGAGATGGAAACTCAAGCAGTAAGAATGGCGATTGAAAGAATACTGGAAACAGGGGCTCAAATAAGAACACAATCTCCCATAATGAGACATATTAACGATGAAGCTTCAACCTGGGCAAAAATGTGGCAAAAACAAGTCGATTTAGGTTGCATACCCTATTATATGTTCCAGGCACGGGATACAGGAGCACAGCATTATTTTGGGATCCCACTTGTAAAATCATGGCAGATTTTTTCCGAAGCTTACAGAAATGTTAGTGGTATTTGTAGAACAGTCAAAGGTCCAAGTATGTCAGCAGACCCCGGCAAAATTCAGGTTTCCGGTGTGACAGAGGTTAAAGGTGAAAAAGTGATAGCTTTAATATTTCTTCAAGGTAGGAATCCTGATTGGGTAAAACGTCCGTTTTTTGCAGAATATGATGAAAATGCAATCTGGATTGATGAATTAAAACCTGCGTTTGGCGAAGATTGTTTTTTCTTTGAAGATGATTTTGAAAACATTACTGAGAATTTAAGGCATCCATTTGATTTATCAACCATTGTAGAATAAAGAATTTTCTGTTTTGGTAAAAATTATTTACTATAATCCCCAAAATATTTAATAGTCAAATGTATTACGTTTATGCCGTTTCTGACGGAACAGGTGGTACGACAGCCAGAGCATTACAGGCTGCTTTAACACAATTTGAATCTGTAGACGTTGAAATTGTGTTACGCCCTACAGTAAGAAGTGTGGAGCAAATAAAAAAAGTTGTTGAAGAAGCTTCACAAAAAAATGGTGAGATCGTACATACTTTAGTTTCAGGTGATCTACGTGGATTAATGATAAATGAATGCAGGCATCAAAATGTCGAACAAATTGATTTAATGGGTCCTTTATTAGCCAGGTTATCACAACAGGTTTCTATCACCCCTTCGGAAAAACCCGGATTATTCAGTCAATTAAATGAAGACTATTTTCGTAGAATAGAAACAATGGAATTTGCATTTCATCATGATGATGGTCTTCGTGTTGATGAAATTAAAAAAGCTGAAATTGTTTTGGTCGGGGTTTCCAGAACATTTAAAACTCCGTTAAGCATTTATCTTGCTTTTAAAGGTTGGTTTGTTGCCAATATACCTATAATAAATGATATGGAACCTCCGAAAGTATTATATGAAATTGAACCGAAACGGGTATTTTGCTTAACTACCGATACTCATCATTTGGTTTTATTAAGACAGGCACGACAGAATTATTTGGGTGGTGCAACTGGGGATTATGCTGCTGTGGAATATGTAAAAAATGAATTAATTTATGCACGTCATATTTACAATAAACACCCGGACTGGACTATAATTAATGTTACAAATAAACCCATTGAAGAAATCGCCTCAGAAATATTATTGATTGTTAAATCCCAGGAAACTTCCTGATAATTTTGTGAATTTAGGTGTCACTAATAGCAATTTTTTGACCCGCTCGTACGAACAGAATATCATTTATAATAGCAAATCTTTTAAAGAACTTTCCTTTTTCATGAGTCAATTTTTCCAATGAAAAACCCATTATAACTAAATCCGCATTCTCAGACCGTTCAGATACAAGAGATTCATAAGTTCGAACATTCTTTTTCCAGGGGACCTTTTCAACATTTTTATGGGAAATTGGAATTCTTCCGGCGTCAATTAAACGATTCAATCTTTTGGCTTCTTTGTCCAGCTCCTCTTCTTCAAAAGCTACAAACAAATCAATCTCAGAATCTTTCCATTCCGGATTGCCTTTTAATATGTAGGACAGGAGAATCATGAGCCCTGCATTGCGATAATCCCCGGGGGTTAACCAAATATGAATATTTTTTTTGTATCCGAAGTGACGAACAGACGATCTTAATACACAAATATTAAAATCAACATAGGCAGCAAATTGGCAACCTTCTATTATATTGGTGATATCATTATCGTTTTCTTCCTGGAATTCAAATAATATACTGTTATTCTCCATCCCGGCAATACCTGGAATTTGAATTATTTGTGCAACCGCAGTTTTAAAACTTGGTGAAACTAAAGTATCAACATATAATTCGGCATTGCTGGATTTTGCCATTTCAATCAAATTGTTAAATATTTTTTTTGATTCTTGTGAAGTCTCTTCAGTTAGGAACCCTTGTATATAATGAATAAATGTTCCAAATCCGTGATAATGTGATATCCAGCGTAAAAGATCAAATGGTGCTACCCTGGTGAGCGAATCCGATGAAATTGCAATGAAAGAAGGACGCCATTTTATATCTGCGGATTCATTATGTTTTCTTTGAATTAGAACCTGTAAAGCTCTTGTTAATTGGAATAAGACT
>DAOWAQ010000385.1 GCA_030634505.1 Calditrichia bacterium | reverse complement strand
GAAATACATTAAACTTGAGTTGAGAAAGTGGAGTAATGAACCATTAGAAGATATAAATACGGGATGCCCTAAACAATTAAAAAAATGTTTAAAGGGTTAAGGAGTAGTTTTTTCTTGATTGTTTGTTCCAAAGACACGTTAAAATAGTCGCTGCCGTTCAGACCCAGACCCCCGCATATTTCTTTTGGAAGTTGTTGCTCAATTGAAAGTTTTACTCGTCAAACTTGATACCGGTAAGCCAACAGGAGTAAAATATCGAATTTTTAAAATATAATCTCAAGCTTTAAATAATTGTAAAAGCGATATAACGAAGCGGTAGCAGAGTAAATTTTTGTTTTTGGGATTAAAAACCTCTGTAATCAAATGGGAATATATTATGCAAAAATAATGCCTATACTATAGGAAAATTTATTAATACTTGACATTATAAAATTTTCCTATAGTATATATAAATTGTGCAGATATAAGTGACGCGCAAATGTTTCCTCCTTAAGGTGTATATTCCCAACATTAAAATGTGTTTTGCTCCCCAAAGTTAGAAGCTATTATTTTATTTATTTTTTTTCAGGAGATTGCCAACATGGCTAATGGTACAGTAAAATGGTTTAACGACTCAAAAGGTTTTGGATTTATCGAACAAGAAGACAGCGGAAAAGATGTATTTGTACATCATTCAGGTATCAATACAACCGGTTTTAAGTCCCTCAATGAGGGTGACCGAGTTTCCTTCGACATCGAAGATGGACAAAAAGGTCCTGCAGCAGCAAATGTAACCGTGGTTTAGTTAACCGTTTTTTTTGCGTTACAAAAAAGGTCATCGTGATGACTTTTAAAAGGCCCTGGGCGACAAATCGTTCCAGGGCCTTTTTATTTTTTCTAAAAAACCATTTCTTTTTTAAAATGTACCTTACCATCCACCAGAAAGATTCTTATCACATACAGGTGCATATCATTGCCGCATAAATTTTTATAATACAGAAACATGTTGTCATCATTGGTATGATTGGCAGAAGATAGCGAACCACACATGAACTGGGTAAACGAATTCCCGTTGTATAGGTCGGTGGTTCGCATTATTTCAAGTTCATGGGTATGCCCGCAAAAAACATTTTCGATTTTATGCCGATGTACAAAATCAATAATGGAAGATGAATTTTTCAAAGGACATTCATCTGTACCCAAAAGGGAATGGTGGATTAGCAACAGGGGCAGATCATGTTCGATGTGATTGATTCTTTTGGAAACAGCGTTCAAAACCTCTTTTTCAACATATCCTTCATCTCTATAGAGTTCATTGGAATCAATACTGATAATCAAGACCTGTTTATTGTTTACGATAATTGATTTTGTGAAATTGATATCGGTAAAATTATCTTTGATCCGGGTTATCTCGCGGTTCAAAAACAGGTGCTGTTTCTTGGTTTTTTCCATTTCAGGAATATAGATGATTTCAGGGTTATAAATATATTTGCGGAATAATTCATGTGAACGCATATTTCTTTTGTCATGGTCGCCAATGACAGAGATAACATTTTTACATTTAATGCCTTTTAAGAAACGCCCTGCCTTTGCATATTCATCTTCCAGGCCGTCAGTTGTATTGTCGCCGGTGTTGATAACGATATCACTGTCAAATGAATTGATCTTTTTCAACAGGGCTTTATCATTGCCGTCCCAGTGACGGGGGCCGAAATGTAGATCTGAGATGTGTAAAACATTCATGCTACTCCTTGCTGACAATAAGGGTTGCCGAATTTTAAAGAGATACAACTTTTTTATTACTATATTCATGTTGATACGTTGGGTCAAACCATATTCCACTTATTGGTTAATAATAGACAGTTTAATTTTGAATCAATTCCCATTGAGATACCTGGGCCAACATGGATTTTCAGTAAGCAAAAAAGATGCAGTTAATTTAAAAAAAGATATAGAGCCTGACTTTTAACTGTATTCTTATACCATGGATGGAGTTGTGCTGTTAAAAATGATGTACAAATGTTTCCGCCTTACGGTGTATAACCGCTTCAAATAGCCTTCTCTATCTCCAAATAAAGAATATTTTGGCATATCCTTCCTGGTTAAATTATATTTTCGCCAAAGTTGATTTATCGAAAAATCTTTACAGGTATTAGAAATATTGATACAAAAATTTTGATTCAAATTTACAAGATAAACGGAACCGCATAATTTCTTGTTAGAAATAAAAAAAGGAATCAAAATGCTAAAACCAATATTAAAACGCCCGCTGAGCATATGGATTGTAGCCATAGTAGGCTGTGTCTTTGGATTAGCTTCCATCAGGTCTGGTGGGTCAGTTCTTTTTATCGATGGTCCATTTAGAGAAAACGTTGGAATTTTCATACCTTTTGTTGTTTGGTTTAATTTTTTATTTGGTTTTGTTTACTTTGCGGCAGGAGTTGGACTGTGGGTACAAAGAAGATGGGCTGTGTGGTTCTCACTACTTGTTGTTATTGCAACTCTCATTGTTTTTACAATATTGGTGATATACATCGTAAACGGAGGAACTTATGAACTCCGTACTATCTACGCCATGATTCTTCGGTTTGTGGTTTGGGTATTAATTACCATTGTTGGATATATCAGGATTATTAAATAGGGCCTGATTGATATTTGTAATATTCCACTAACAATTCAAATGAATCGGGAAGAACCGGTTATTTGTAGGTTCAACTTTATTTTCTGACAATCTTAACCAAATCCATTCTACCATATTCAACTCAATAATATATCAAAAACATTTTCTGAATCCCCGAATATTATTGTTGAAAAATTCGGTTACTCTCCAATATAGTTGATTTCATAACTGAAAACAAATTTGCCTTACACCACAATATATATTATTATATTTTCTTCTACCATCTGACAGGTAAAAAGGAGAACAGGTTATG
>DAOWAQ010000030.1 GCA_030634505.1 Calditrichia bacterium | reverse complement strand
GCAATTGGTAATTTCCGGTGCCTGGCATTCATCAATCTTAATGCCAATATTGTTTGATCCCTCAATCCGACAATAGATTAGTGTAGAAGACAGAGAATTTCTTCTTAATGATATTCCTCTCCACATATTTGAATTATTTGAGTCAGGTTTAAAATAAATGGAATCGCTATAAGATCCTTTTGCATCCAGAACACCCGTGACTTCGAATCGATAGTCATCATCAAATAGAATAGTTACTCCGGGTTCTATGGTTAAATCTAATACAGTTACATGATTCACAACATGATAAGGGGAAATATATGTCTTCAAAGTATCACCATCTATGGATCCTTGTATTGTATTTCCGATTATCTGCGCTAAAAGTGCATTATAACTAAAAAACAAAATTAAAATTGAGATAAATCTATACATATTTATATACTTCCAAGATTATGGAAATTCCGGTGGCTCCGGTAATGGTTTATCCTCTTTTTCTTTTTTATCATCGCCAAAGCTAATTATTGCTAAAACAGCAGCAGTTGCTACTACGCTACCGGCTCCAATCCAAACCCATTGACTGATGCCAGATTCTTCTTTTGATTTAATTATTTGCTCTCTTTCTTTTCGCACCTGTAATACAAAATTCACAAAATTTGGTGTTTCCTGTTCAATCGTTGGAAGATAATCCTGCTTGATATCTATTATTTTATTTATAAATTCTTTTGCTTTAACCTTCTCATCCATAACAAGAAACGTTCGGGACAATATTGTATAGGCATATACCCGTTGTTCATTAGTAATATTAGGCTCTTTGAGACAATTGCTTATTAATGTTATGGTTTTAGTATATTCTCCATCATAGTATGCGTCTTCTGCTTTCTCCAAATTCTCAGAGCATATTTGATTGTTTTGAGCAAATAAACCAAAATCCGGCTTTAAATAACTGCCTGCAGATTGCAGTAACAGCAATAAAACAATAAGCTTAAATACAATAATTTTTCTATAAAATGGAATCATATGTTAATAATTTGCACACAAATCAAATGTACCTAATTTGAATTTCCAGTTTCCTTTAAAATAAAAACTAGAGGTTCTTTATAATTTTCGTCTATTAGCAATGGTTTTTGCACACCTGATGATGTAAATCCCTGCATTTCCACAAAAATTTTGTGTACTCCCACTGGAACCTTCAATTCCTGCGGAGTTGTTTTTCCGGTAAATTTATCGTCAATAAAAATATTACCTGCAAATGGCTCACCATTCTCACCAAAGGCGCTTATTGTTACTGGAATTTTTTTAGTAAAATTTACTTTAATTTCTGTTAGATTATCTTTTTTTATATTGATATCCTTTTGCCAATACCCGAGTGTCGGATGTTCCACTTTTAGACTGTAAGTATCAACCGGTATTTCTTCTTCATACTTCGTATCTGTTGATGATTTTTGTAACTCATTATTGATGTAAATTTTACCCCAAGGTCTGATTTTCACAATAAGCTTACCCTTAAATTGGGATAAAGTTGCATTGATTATAAATGTTTGATTACGTTTAATTTCAACTTCTTCATTGTACACAGAATATCCGTTTTTTGATATTTTTATTTTTTTCTTTCCGATTGCAATACCTGATAATTGAGCCACTCCATTTTTTATTGGAATAATTTGACCATCTAAAGATAGCGTTACATTATCTGGTATTGTATTTATCATCAAGTTTCCATAATATTGTAATAATATTGCATTTACGCGCTGATTTTCCCCAGCATCTAATCGAACTTTTTTTGAGTAGTCCTGATATCCATTTTGAATAACCTTTATAACATAGTTGCCCGATTTTAACTTTGTGAGCCTTAAAGGGGTAATTCCTCTATTTTTATTATTTATATAAACCATTGCACCTGAAGGATTGGAATTTATAAATAATGATGCAAATATTGCCTTGGTTGCATTTATTTTTACTGGTTTTTGTTCAATCGGAGATTCTTTTTCTTCTTTTTGCAGAGGAATCAAATCAAATGAAAAAGAAAGGTTTTTAGATTTTTCAATTGTTATACTTGTGTCGATTGTTTCAAAATTATTCTTTGATAATTTCAGAGCATAATTTCCTGCTTGCAGTTCATATTCAATTAAGGGAGAATGAGAAATTGAATCATTATTTAAAAATATTGTAGCATTATTAGGATTTGATTTTATCGAAAGTGCTGACAATACAGGTAGTTCGTTTGCTTTCTCGGCAGGGGCAGGTGAAAAGAATCCTGTAAAATATTCAGTTGCAAGGAGAAGAATTATCAAAATGGATAATATCGGTACTAAAACTTTTGCAGATTTTAGTTTACCATTTTTACTGCTTCTTTTTCTTTTATATTTAATTTTGATACCTTTTCCAAAATCCTCCAATGCCTCCAGGAATTCTTCTGCTGTTTGGAATCTATCCTCCGGATTCTTTTCGATAGATTTCATTATTATTGCTTCTAACTCCGCAGGTATCTTTGTGTTAATTGAAGTCGGTGTATCAAAATCCTTACGTAAAATGGATTCACGGATATCAAAATCTGAATCCAGGTTTTTAAATGGTACTTCACCGGTAACCATCTCGTATAATATTATACCAATGCAATAAAGATCACTTCTCTTCTCAATAAATGAAAATCCTTTTACATGCTCCGGTGACATATAATTAATAGTTCCACCGCTAGCTACAGTCATAGTATGCATACGATTTGATTCATCTTTGGCCAATCCAAAATCCGTAATTTTTACTATACTACCATCGGTTAGCATGATATTATGAGGTTTTAAATCGCGATGAATAATTCCTGCTTTATGCGCATGTCCTATAGCTGATAAAATTTGTTTTATAATTACAATACTTTCCTGCCAGGAAAAAGCGCCATCTTTGGCGACTATCTCAAATAAATCTATGCCTTCTACATATTCCATGACGATAAACCATTGACTTTCGTGAGATCTTAAATCATGGATAGAAACGATATTAGGATTTTGCAATTTAGCCAGTGCTCTTGCTTCTGTTTGAAATCTCCTTATGAATTTTGAATTCATGGCAAGTCCGGGCGCTATCATTTTTAAGGCTACAATTTTATCCAATTTTGTATGGATGGCCTTGAAAACAACTCCCATGCCGCCTTCGCCGAGAGTTTCCACCAAACGGTAATTATCCAGAACTTTTCCTATGTGTGTAGATGTTTTCATTAATGTCATTTTAATTTTGCATATAAATTTTTATGCTATAATTTTCGTCATAAACTGACATAAGTTTAAGTTATTTAAGGACTTTTAACTAAATTTGATTAAGAATATAATAAGAATTTTTATGATTATTCAACTTTATAAGAAATATTCACAGTTTCAGGTAAAACATTTCGAATTTCTTCTAATTTTGGTAATTCATTTATTATAGTTTTTTTATTACTTTTTATTCTTAATCGTAATATACAATTCTTATCTATACTGGAAATTTTATAAACTATTTGATTTAATAAATCCGTTTTAGATAAACATTCTGCTTGTAATATTATTTCTTTCATTGCCCGGCAAGGAAGATCCACAAATTCAAAATTTTCAATTTCTCCTCCGGATTTGGTAGGTATACAATCAATAATCAAGTATCCTTTTTTTTCGTTCTTTTCAGCGAAAGATGTTCTTTCAATTGAACCAGGATAAAAAACCTTAGATTTCATTTCTCTTCCATCTAACCCGTGTGATAATATTTGTCTTCTGTGTATATGTCCACTTAATATTGCAGCAAAATCATTCGGAATATCATTTGCTCGTATTGTATCATGATTTGTTCGAAAAGTATAATTTTGAATTCCAACTTGTGCTCCTTCAATAGCTTGATGCATGCATAATAAATGTATGTGTGGAAAATTAATAAAAGTGTAATCAATTTCTTTTATAATTTTTTTAAATTCTGATCTTATATTATTTCTAGCGCATGGGAATCCTGATATTTGAATATCGCAATTATTGATTCGAAAATGAAAGTACTTCAATTCATTAAATATATAGATATTATCATGTATTTCAAACATTGATTGTCGAATGAAAGATCTTTCGTGGTTACCGGGAACCAGTATTACAGGAACGCCGGAATCCGCAATTTTTACTAGAGGTTCAAATGCCATGGAAATTAATAAATCCGGAATTTTACTCCTGTAAAACAAATCACCACCATGAATCACCATGTCTACTTTTTTTTGAAATGCAGGCTGCAGAGCCAAATCATAATTTTTAAAAAAGTCGGGTCCTCTTCGTCTTCTTTTTATTCTGGGTTTTAAAGGTAAGTCAAATCCGAGGTGGGTATCGGCGAGAAATAAAATTCGAATTGAATCCATGTATTGATGATTACTTAATTTTTGCGCTTTCCATTAGTTTAATTGCTTTATTCTTAATATCCTTCATCCATTTATCGTTCGATTTAATTTGTCTTTCTGCAATGTCTAAGATATCATAAAACAAATGCCAACCTTTACTTTCATTTAAATATTTTTGTTGCAATTCGTTATTTTTACTTCCCAGTTTTTCGATATGATTAAGCAATCTGGGAATTCCTTCTTTTAAGAGCCTAATTGCATTATTAGTATTTTCTTCATCTTCTTTATTGAAAAGAGACGAAATTAACAAAACAAATCTTAAGTAAACTATTGTATAAGGAATGTTGGATATGAAACATCCTGTAAATGGATCCAATTCGGATTTAATTCTATTGACCGACCAGGGCAGCATTCTGGCATAAAAAGAGAATAATAAAATCCGTAGATAATCCCCTATTATTTTTCCTGTTTCTGCCTCTTTTATTGCCTCCCCGGCAAAACTATGTTTATCGTGTCTCATGATTAAACCAGATTTGTGGAAATATCTTAAATAACTTTGACTCTCGAATAACACAGACATTAGATATGCCTGGTCCTCTGCCCTGCCTATAAATGAAGGCGTAAATGGTCGGTATTTTCTTAAAGCCTTAATTAAAATTCCGTTGGTCCCTCCGGTCACATGTACACGACTTAAAACCGATTTCTCACCATCAAATTTTTCGCTATTATATTTTTCCATCATCTCGGCTTCTGTGGATAAGGCCTGGGGTAATCTGCTACTAAAAATGTATTCATCCTGATTAAATTTATTATCTGTCGGAAATCGAACATCCGGGTAAAATAATGATTTTTCAATGTCTGAATCATTCACCAATGCCCCTGCAATCATTGATAAATCCACATTATTTCCATATGCATCCCGGCCTGTTGCTCCCCATAATGGAGATTTAAAATGTTCAAAGGTTGATGCGTTACTTTGTTCAACCAATTCTTTGTTTGGAAACACCTGGTCTAAATCAATTTTAAATGTTCCTTTAATGTCTGTATCAATAAATACCTGCCAATAGGCTGTAATCGCTTTTAAGAAACTGTAGTGCCTGCCATATTCACCATCAACTCTTAGTACAGTACGCAAATTATTTAATTCAGAATCACTTAATTCTAAATACTTATTGGCAATAGGAATTAATATTTCTTCAATGATCTGTTCAGCTTCTATTTCCGTGAAAATTAGAATATTCAAATCTTTAATAGATTTTGATTTATTGATTTCATCGGTTAAATATTCTTTAGCACTTTTATGTAACCCCTCATGTGTTACCGAGACAGAAAGTAAACAATTTAATTTATCGTTTTTTTTAGCATTTCCTTTCGATTTCTCAAAAGAAAACATTTCTGATAATCCTGTAAGTCCGTATAATACTTCATTCTTTTTAGGCTCAACTCCAATAGGTATTGGATGATCATACCAATATTTTTGTTTTTCGTTACAGACATTTTTTAAATGTTCTTTTAAATTCCCTGACAATGTTTTATCATTTAAATAATCTGAATCTAATGGTGTGGTTAAAAGCACGTTTGATGTAAAAATTAATTCTTTGTCGGGATTTATTACCGGATTATTATTTAAATTTGTAATACTTATTTTTCTTGTTTCACGTAGCAGGCTCACTTTTTCTCTTCTTTTTTCCGAATCCATAAGTTCGATACCTTCCGGAAAAAATATTGACCAGAAATGTTCTCTAATTTGTTCATCATTGTGAGATTCGGAACTCAAATCATTTAATTTTTCAAATTTTTCGACGACAGAAGGACCTTTACCCAGGTACTGCTTTATTTCATTTGAAACCAGACTAATTCCTTTAACATAAAAATTTGCATAAACTCCAAAATGTCCGTGCTTTTTTAAATTGTTGATAAATTTCTTTGCAGAATTGTACTTTGGATGGTTTGAACCTGCGAGTAAAATAAGAAATGAAATGTTTAATGTTTTAAATATATTCTTTTCATCTTGTGCATCAATATTGAATTGAATTTTGGCGTCAGGCAAAATACTAAATTTATTAGAGACTATATTTTGGATAAATTTTTCAAATTGATTTTGCATTTTTTTTCGATCCAATTTTAAAACTGAAATAATTAGTCCATTTCCTGCATGATCTGTAAAATCTTATCTTTATCCATCCAGCCTGGTACAATTTTATGGATGGTACCCGTAGTTGTAATAAAGTAATTCATGGGCAATCCGTGAACATTGTATTTTTCTGAAATTTCTTTTGATTCATCTCTCAGCATAGGAAAAGTTACGCCATATTCATCAATCAATTCCTTTACATGGTCTTTCGTCTGACCAACATTTATAGCGATAATCGTTGAATTCTGTTTTTTTATTGCATCATATATGTTTTGAAGTGTATAAAATTCTTCGCGGCAACTGGCACACCAATCCGCCCAAAAATGAAGCATTATTTTTTGACTATTAAAATCACTTAATTTTTGGGACTGATCCGAAGAATCTTTCAAAACAAAATCATAAGCTGTTTGTCCGATTAGTGGATTTTCTTTTTTTTCACATGCTAAAATAACAAATATCAAACCGATGATAATTATACCATTTTTCATCTTCAATATCCTAAAAATATTTTATCAAACTATTTATTTATAATGATTCCGATTTAAATTTTAATATCCTATTTTACTTCATCCGGATCATCATGAACTTTGTTTTTAAGAAAATAAACACCTAAATAAAAAAGAGGTGTATCAAACAAAGCAAAAAAGAATTTGAACAAATACGAATAAAAAATCAATTGTATTAATTTATCTACAGAATTAATATCCGGACCAAGATTATCTGCCAAATAAAGAATTGTCAAAATAGAGATGGTATCTACAAGCTGACTGACGGTTGTGGAAGCATTGTTTCTCAACCATAAGTGTTTACCTTTTGTCAGTTTTTTCCAAAAGTGAAACATGTGTACGTCAATAGTCTGTGCAACTAAATAAGCAAACATTGAAGCTATTACGTTAGCCACCATAAATTCATAAACCCGCTCGAAAGTTGAAGCAGCGCCGGAAACGCCACTTGCATCAGGTAATAAATGACCAAGTGTCATTAACCCAAGCATGAAGAAATTTAAAATAAAACCAGTCCATACAAGAGTTTGTGCTTTATTCTTACCATACAATTCGCAAATTAAATCTGTTGCTAAAAATGTAAACGGATATGCCAGAACTCCTGCAGGTACAGTTAATCCGAAAACATTAACAAATTTAGTCGTGCCGATGATATTACCGAGAACTAAAGCGGTTATAAATATACCACTTAATAGTAAAAAAAGTTTCTCTTTAAATTCCATAAAACATTACGTATTTAATTTGTTTATACTTTCAATTAAACTAGGAATATTGTCTAAAGAAAACTCAGTAGTCGAATCAATTTCATTATATTTTTTTTGAATCAACAATAATTCTTCTTTTAAATGGTCTACATTGATATTTCTGTGAATACCAGAATAATCCTGAAATTTGTTCATCGATTTTTCAAGTAAACTCCGTGCACCCCTCAAATTTCCACATTGAATTTTATAAAAACTAGCAGAGATTTGAATCAATCCCTGTATAAATAAGCGATCTTTTAATTGTTTATTATGCCACATGTCTTCCCATAAATCATGGGCAATATAAAAATCTCCTTCTTTATACTTATTAAGACCTTGTAAATATAACTGATTTAATTCTTCTTCTGAAGGATACATAGAATAATCTCAATTTAATTTACAATTGCAATCCTGCCTTCGACTCCGCTCAGGCATCCATTGCAATATTCTGACAATTTGGTGGGTGTAGTCGATTTCAAACTACTGAATCGAATTTACAATATTTTTCACAATTTAAACTATCAGTATATAAAAAAAAGGAGTTACATAACTTAAATGTTATTGTAACTCCTTAAAATTTTAAAACATATTAATTTTAACTTGATTTGAATTCAGATACTACCGATTGAATACTATCCTTTGCATCACCGAAAAACATACGAGTATTTTCATTAAAAAACAGGCTGTTTTGAATCCCTGCAAATCCGGCAGCCATGGAACGTTTTAAAACGATTACAGTTCTGGCATAATCAACATTAATAATAGGCATTCCATAGATTGGGCTGCTTTCATCAGTTCTTGCAGCAGGATTTACAACATCATTAGCGCCGATCACCACCGCGACATCTATATTTGGCATATTAGGGTTAATATCATCCATTTCAACCAATTTGTCATATGAAACATCTGCTTCTGCAAGTAAAACATTCATATGTCCCGGCATACGCCCTGCAACCGGATGGATTGCATACTGCACTTCACATCCATTTTCTTCAAGTAATTCGCCCAATTCTCTTACCACGTGCTGTGCCTGGGCTACTGCCAACCCATATCCCGGTACAAAAGCTACAGAACTTGAAGCTTCAAGTAATAAATAAACATCTTCTGAAGTTATTGGATTTACCTCACCCTGTTCACCTGCAGCTTTGACAGAAATTGTTGCAGAACCAAAACCGCTGAAAAGTACATTCGCCAGTGACCTGTTCATGGCTTTGCACATAATATTTGTTAGTATAATACCACTTGCTCCCACTAACGAACCGGAAACAATCAGAATATTATTTTGAATCACAAACCCCGCTGCACAAGCTGCTATTCCGGAATAACTATTTAACAAGGAAATAACAACCGGCATATCCGCTCCACCAATTGGAATCACTGCCATAATTCCTAAAATGAGAGAAAGTCCGATGATAACCAAAAACATATTATATTGACCGGCAGGATTCAAAATGTACAATATACCGGTAACTAAGATTGCAAGTAAAAGTAGTCCATTAAATATTTTTTGCCCTGTAAATAATGTGGGTTTTCCCGAAATGATTTCACTTAATTTCGCAAAGGCAATTAAACTTCCGGAAAAAGTAAGTCCCCCAATCAGTACTGAAAGAAAAATTGTAGTAGTTGTAAATGTTTCGGAATTTGGGACTGAATGATATGCTCCCCAACCAACCAATAAACTGGCAATACCACCAAAACCATTAAAAAGAGCAACCATTTCCGGCATCTGAGTCATGGCAACCATGCGTGCAACAAAAGCCCCAATAATTGAGCCGACGGCAATTCCAATAATAATCCATTTATAATCTATAATATCATGATGGAAAAGAGTAACCACAACGGCTATCAGCATACCTAAAGAAGATAGTAAATTCCCGTTCCGCGCAGTTGCAGGAGAACTGAGCATTTTCAATCCATAAATAAATAATACTGCAGCTACAATATAGGATAGATTGATTATTAATTCGATATTCATTATTTGGTTCCCTTTGATTTTTTCTTAAACATTCCTAACATCCGATCTGTAACAAGATATCCACCGACAACATTAATTGTAGCGAATGCCACAGCAGAAGTACCAAGAATTATACTTACTGTATTATTATCTGTTGAACCTGCAGCAATGAGAGCCCCCACCAATGTAATACCTGAAATCGCATTTGATCCTGACATTAAAGGTGTGTGTAAAGTTGCCGGTACTTTAGATATCATCTCAAATCCAAGAAATATTGATAGCATTAAAATAAAAGAGAGATATATTATTGTTGTAAATTCCATAACTCTTTCCTATGTTAAATTTTTAATAGATTCATTAACTACTTCACCATTGTGTGTAATTAAACACCCTTTAATAATTTCATGTTCTAAATTTAAATCAAATTTTTTGTTTTCTTTGTCCCAGAATTCAGCCAGAAAATTATATACATTACTGGAATACATTTGACTGGCATGAATTGCAACTCGCCCGGATAGGTTTTCAAGTCCTATTATATTTACTCCATTTACCTTAACTTCTTCACCTTTAACCGAGCCCTCAACATTTCCACCACTTTCAACCGCCATATCAATTATGATGCTGCCTGGTTTCATAGCCTGAACCATTTCTTTTGTCACGATAACGGGTGCTTTTCGACCAAAAACTTGTGCTGTTGTTATCACTATATCTGCTTGAGCACAATGTTTTGTCATTGCATCACGCTGTTTCTGTAATTGCTCTTCTGTCAAGGCTTTAGCGTAACCATCTTTTGTTTGACCTGTTTCCCCTAAATCCACTTTTACAAATTTAGCGCCAAGAGATAACACCTGCTCCTCGACTACTTCACGAGTATCAAAAGCTTCTACACGGGCTCCAAGACGTTTTGCTGTTGCAATAGCTTGTAATCCGGCAACACCGGCTCCTATGATGAATATCCTTGCCGGAGCTATTGTTCCGGCTGGCGTCATCATCATTGGTAGAATCTTGTCTGATCTTTCTGCAGCGACAATAACTGAAATATAACCTGCCAGGTTTGCCTGAGAACTAAGAACATCCATTTTCTGTGCAAGTGTTGTACGTGGAATCATTTCCATACTTATAGCACTAATCCCGGCGGCTGCCATTTTATCAATCAATTCCTTTTCATTAAATGGATCTAGGTAACCGATATGAATACTGCCTTTTTTTAGCAATTGTAAATCCTGCTCTTCGGGTTTTTGGATTCTTAAAATGATATCCGCATCTGAAATCAATGCATTGTGGTCGTTACTAATTTTAGCTCCCACATTTG
>DAOWAQ010000150.1 GCA_030634505.1 Calditrichia bacterium | reverse complement strand
TTTATTTAATGGCACTAAAGAAATGATTTTAAGATTTACAAAAGGTTGTTGTGCGACATTAAGTAAAGAATCACCGGTAAATTGCATTAGACCTACACCGGTTTGTAAAATAAATATTTTATTATCCTGAATAAATAATTTTTTAAATGTAGTTTGCGCGGGGAAGACATGCATCTTATTGTTTGACCAATTAAATAATGCATTATGAGTTCTGAATAAAACACCCTGTGTTGTAGATATAATTTGCCAGACTTCATCAAATTTTTGGAATCTGGAATCAATTTTATTTAATAGAGATATAAACTTAAAAGTACCATCAGTACCTGGTGCAAGATAGCCCAAATCACCATTTGCACCAACGTATATCGTTCCTATAGCATCAATAGCTAACGAACGCACAACTGAGTTATTGGTTGTGGGAATCAATCTCCAGAACGCTCCATCGTATTCAAGCACTCCATCGTTGTTGGCAAAATAAAGTACACCACGTTTATCTTGTACTGTTGCCCAATTCTGCGGACTAGCATTATAATGTTCAGGAAGATAGTTTTGAACAAAAGGTAATCCGATAAATTCATTGGAGGTTGCATTTGCCTTACCGGCTGTTTGAGTATATAGTTGGTGAAATGCTGTTAAGATTAATACAAAAGAAAGAAAGAGATATTTTGTTTTCCTGCGCTTCATAATAGAATATATTCGATTGAAAACAAAATTACAAGAGATAAAATGGGTTTAATTCAAGAATTTAGGAATTTCGGAAAGGGCTATTGTCCTATCACCTATCAGTGAGAGGCTAATGCCTTTGGTATCTCTGATACGGTATTTGTTAATATTAATACTCTTGATAATGATGCCGTAGTTATACCGGAGATTATATGCTTTTACTGTAAGGTTTTAGGAATTAGTTTAAAACGAACATTTACGGAATTTAACCGTTTTTCTTTTTCATAAATCCTGCGGTTGAACAGAAACTGATAATCATGTTCTATCCATTTATTAATTTCGTCAAGAGAAGGTATCGACGGCGGAAAGGATTCGCTTTTAAATACAGGAAAATTTAATTTATCTTTCTTTTTCATCTCAATATCCTGCCGCTTCTTTAACCCGCTCATATAATTCTAATAAATTATATTCTTCAAACAAATCTTTAATATCTTTGCTATTAGGATTAATAGCGTTCATTTTTATCAACTGAATTATATCGGGCAAATCTTTCATTTCCCGGCTCTTGTTATAGGAGATAGAATGAAGTTTCATAGTAATTATATGCATTGTGACAGCACAACGAGCGTTTCGCCGTCAATGGAAAATTTTCTTCCTTTAGAGATTAAAATTTAAATTGTAGCCTCGTCACTTATCAGAAAATCAATATCCCATAATCCGCATTATCCATCCGCAATATATACATAATCTTCGCTTATACTTGTCCTGAATAATTCGTAGCCACCAAGGCTCAAAGATCACGCCAAAGGGCGGATTCGCCTGCCGGTGAACACAAAGTTCTTAAAATGTTAAGGTTATCGAGTAATGTGAATTTTCATACACAAAACTTTGTTTAAAAATATACCTCTAGTGACTTAGTGCCTTTGTGGCGTGAGTTTATTAAAAATCCAGGATAGAATATTACCAATATATTGAAAATAAATTATCCTATGAATAAAGTTAAGATTTAATACAAGTAAATTCTACCGTTTTGTAAAATTAGAAGTAAGCGCCAATAGTACAAATGTTCGTTTTAGTGTGACTGATTTGAAACAGGCCAAAGCAAAGGCTCTTTTTGAACAAGTATATCAACCCCGGTCTCAGACTGAATTATATGTCAAAGAACATAAACTGTACTTAAGATCAGACAAAACGTCTTGTCATAGATTCCAGGCTAAACAATTATCGCACTTTTTGTTCAGCGCTAATTACCACCCGCCTCCCATATTAATCCGGATCGGATTTATCAGGAGAAGAGTCGTGATAGCCAGGGATAAATCAGCGGCTGCCCCTGCTATTGTAAAAATAGTTTTATAATTGGATTCTGTTTGTTTTGGGATTTCTACTGCCGCAACGGTTGTATTAACGATTGTACTGTCTGTTTTTATCAATTTAAGAGAAGGATATAGCATGAGTCCTAAAAGATAACGTACCGATAATAAAGAAATATTACCCACACAAAAGCTAGTAGTACCAAATTTTTAAAATAGTAAGTATGTCTTGCTATTGAAAAAAAATATTTTAGATATCTCTTATATCAATATAGATTTTTACATCTTGTTGGGGAATGGTAGAACCTTTGGCAAGAAAATAATAAGGCAGTTTGAAATACCTCAATCCCGTTTTTTTTAGTAAAAACAGATTCGGATCGCCATTTTGTATTAAAATGTATAAAAATGTTTTACCTTTGCTCAGAGCTAAATTGTTGATGTGACATAACAGCTGGTGAGCTGAATGCACATTTTTTGCGAAGAAATCATATAAAATCCAACTTTTTAGAGTTTCATACTTTTGGGGAATAACAGGTAAACTAATGAATGGTCGTAATACATTAGAGAATATTCTATAAATCCGGAAATGAAGAGGTATTCTTTCAACACGTTCACAAAGCAAATTTTCGTTTGTCCAGATTGAGCTGCCACTGATACTATTCTTAAAACCGGTTACATGTCCGGCTAATTTTTTTTCATCAAAGTCCGGTACAAATTCCAATTTTTCATTATGTTCCATAAAATTGTTATGGATTTCAGTAGCACCAGAGTTTTCATACTGCGAATCCAAAGTTAATTTTTTATACACTGGAAAAATTATATAAGTAAAAGGTATAACAACTTCTGCACCAAAACCTTTACGGGCAATCTCAAATGCGCGTATATTCTGTCCGGCAATTAAGGAGTAATAGCAATTCACATTTGTGCCAAATGATTCAACTACAGCATCATTCAGGTATTTTGCGATTCCCCTATGGCGATAATCAGGATGTATCCGCAAATCATAGAAGTAAACTGTCCGGATTCTATTCCTGTGAAGTGTTACAAATTTTTCTCCGCCCGCAGAAATTCCCACCAATTTATTATTGATTTTAGCACAGTAAATCTTATAATTCTCATAAACTTCTGAACGCGCATGAAATGAAGGGCGCTGAAAACTAAATGCCATAGATTTGCCCTGCACACATTGCCTTTCCATTGCAAGAGCTTCTTCATTGTCATTTAGTGTGTAGGGCTCAATTTTCAAATCCTTCATGATTTTGTCCCGTTTATTTGTCCAATTAAAAAAGTGTAAAAGATCGATGAATCTTCGCGTGTCAGTTTTTCCTCTAATTCTTGATTTCTTTTAATAAAGTGTTTGAACTTAGTTGGGATATCTCTTTTTACTAAAAATTGTCTTTCACAAATACGCGCATTCGGGCGGGCAGTTGAGACAATTCCATTCCAGATATTTTCATATTCTACTTCATTCGTGTAGGACGAAAAATCTGACAATGAATATTTGTCATAGGACTTCGGTTTGCATTTATTAAGATGTTCGCCCAATCCTGTGCTTATAATATTGATATGATTAATATTGCGTTTTAGTATTGGAAAATTTTCCTTTTGCATGTGAAGAGGCAAAACATTAGTTTCAATAAATTTTCCCCAAAACAGCAATGTTGCGAAAACACTTCTTCTGAACTGAACCGACTGAACCGCTTCATTAAACTTATTAATCAGATAATCAGAGATGCAGAAATCGCCAGGTACATGCTGATAAAATCCAGGATCTCTTAAAAAATATTTCCATATGAGTTTTCCACCTATTGTCTTTAAAAAAATTCGCCACAGCTTGTTATCCCACTCTTCCCGCCAGATACTTTCTTGTTCTGATATAGTTGATACACTAAATAACCTGTAAAGAAGTTTTGGCCGCGTAAAGCGTACGGCAAGGGATAGCAATCGAAAATACCTTTCCCATCGTCCGCAGTAGATAGCGCCGTTTTCTATTATAGATTGATTATTATCCCAAAATGAAAGTGCTTCGGATGAAAGTGAAGATTTAATATTAGCATAAATTGTTTTTCTTTTTGATGAGGGTCTTATGCCTATAAAAGCGAGGAATTCATCATATGAAAGTTCCCGGATTGCTGTTATTTTTAATTCCAGCAGGAAGTTTTGGGTTGGATTATAATCAATGGAAATAATTGAATTTGGAGTGGCAATTAGAAGATCCAATGTACGAGCACCGCTGCCTGTGATACATAAAACATTGTCGTTGGGGGCAATGTTTAGCGCCTTTAATTCGGAAGTTCCGTCTTCATTATAAGAAGAATAATTAATTGTATTTAGAAATGAATCCATTACAATTCTCCCTGACTATGATGCTTTTAGTTTTATTTCTCGATTAAATAATATCCATACTTCTTCAATAATTGTGAGCAGCTTATTAATATCTTCTTTTGTATGCGTTGCCATTAAACTGATACGGAATCTCTGTTGATTTACCGGAACTGCAGGATATTCAATAGAATTAACAAAAATCCCGGCTTTGTGAAAGTGATATGCGGCTTCCCTGATATTCATAGTTTCAGGAACACGAAGGGCAATGATTGCAGATTGCGGATTAATATTAAATCCTAATTTTTTCAATCCTTTGCTGATATATTTAATATTCTCATTAAGTGTTTTTATAAGTTCAAGTTGATTTTTAATAACTTTTAACCCTGCCAGTACAGATGTAATTATCACCGGAGGTAATGAAGCAGAAAACATATGTGACCGGGCAAAAAAACGTAAATAATTGATAATCGGCTTGGAAGCAGAAATAAATCCACCACAAACCCCAAATGTTTTACTAAATGTACCCATAGTAATATCAACCAATTCGTCAACTTCAAAATGTTCCGCTGTGCCACTTCCGGTTTCTCCCATAACTCCTGTACCATGTGCATCATCAACAATCAATATTGTATTATTTTTTTTACACAAAGGAGCCACTTTATCAAGCGGTGCCAAATCTCCATCCATTGAATAAACACCTTCAACACCAACGAACGTCTCACCAGATGAACTATTATTTTGATTTAGCAGAGATTCAAGTTCATTCATATCATTATGTTTAAATGAGATTGCGTCTGCTTTTGCCATACGCAATCCATCGCAAAATGAAGCATGACTATACTCATCGTAGACTACTTTATCACCGTGATTAATAAGCGCAGATACCAATCCCACATTGGCTGCATACCCACTGGAAAAAAGTAGGCTGTCTTCAGCATGTTTTAATGAAGCAAGATTTTCTTCAAGTTCACGGTAAAGATTTGTGTACCCGTTCAGCAAGGGTGGACCACCAATTCCCACACCAAATTTGTCAATTGCTTTCTTGACCTGTTCGCGAACAAAAGGGTGGTTTGCCAGTCCCAGATAATTATTGGAACCAAACATCAACATTCTTTTTTTATGTTTAGTAAATGGATCAATTATTTC
>DAOWAQ010000117.1 GCA_030634505.1 Calditrichia bacterium | reverse complement strand
TTGTTAAATTTTTTTAATTTATTTCTATATTCAATTAATTCATTCCTCATCAGATAATTTCCGGATTTTTTCAATAATTGTAGTATCAGATAAAAACTCACTGATTTGTTCACAGTTTTTAAATATATAGTCCCAATCCATATTGTTTTTTTGAATCTTTATTATTTCTGCAATATCTATCCAATCCTTTTGTCTTTCTGATATTGATTTTTGTATTATTAAATCTTCTGGTTTACAAACCCTGCATTTCACGCCGTATAAGGTTGACAGAATACTGTTTTTAACTGCAATGGTTTCATAGGGTAGATTTGCTAAAACTAAGTCTACTCGCACTTTATCAACTTCAATCGGTAAAACTTTTGTATCTAAGAAGAAATCTTTCGGTGAATCAGGTAAAATCTTTCCTATCTGTTTAATACCACTATATAAGTTTAACCATTCTTTATCCATGTCTAATATAATTTTTACATCTATATCAAATGTCTGTCTTGAATACCCATATAGACTATTAGCAACTCCCCCAAATATCATATATGGAAGTGTTTTATTCTCTAGGAAATCAACAATAATTTTAAGCGCAGATTTTAATTTAATCATATTTTACCACGATCCACTTGCGCCGCCACCGCCGGAAAGCCCACCAAATCCACCGGAAAAACCTCCACCCCCGCCACCAAAGGATGATCCGCCGCCCCCTCCACCTAAAAATAAGAATGGAATTGCCATCGTAGTTCTTGAATATCGACTACCTTTCCGGGAAACAGTTGTTCCTCTTCCTCCGAATCGACGGAGCACACTCATAATTATAAAAAATATAACCATTAAAGAAAACCAGTTAGTTTTTTTTGACCGGCTCGATTTCCGTTGAACGGGTATTTTGTATTCACCTTTTACAGCAGAAATAATTACATCTATACCATTATTAAGTCCTGAAAAATAATCACCTTTTTTGAATTCAGGTTTCATGACGTCTTCAATAACTCTACCGGCTTGCATGTCTGTTAATACACCTTCAAGACCATATCCAACTTCAATCCGGATTTGCTTTTCCCCAGTAAACAAAACAATCAGCACACCGTTATTCTCATTTTTTCTTCCGGGGCGCCATTTTTCATATAACTTAACGACAAAATCTTCCAGGTAAAAAGATTCAGGGATTCTATCAAAAACTGCCAAAAATAATTGAGTGGAGGTCGCTTTTTCTAAAGCATCTAATTTGTTGTTGAGAATTTTTTCCTGATTACTATTTAATAAATTTGTATAATCACTTACCCAGGAAATTGGTTTTTCAGGGAGTTCATTCTGGGCGAATAATCCCAAAGATAAACAAATTAAAAATATGTAAATAAATTTTATTTTTCTCAAAACTTCACCTGCGGAACGATGTCTGCACCTTCCTGTGCCTTAAAATATTGTTTTTCCAGAAATCCAAACATGCCGGCAAACATTTTATCTGGAAATTTACGAATTGTGGTGTTATAACTTTGAACTATTTCATTAAAGCGTCTTCGCTCTACGGCTATTCTGTTTTCTGTGCCTTCCAGTTGTTTCTGTAAATCAGCAAATCTTTGGTCGGCTTTCAGTTCAGGGTATCTTTCCACAACGACCATTAACCGCTGTAAAGCCTGTGTCAGACCACTCTGCATTTGCTGGAATTTTTGAAATGCCTGTGGATTATTTAAAACATCCGATCCGATGTTAACCTGACCGCCCAGTTTTGCTCTCGCTTCTGTTACACCGACCAATACTTCCTTTTCATGCCCGGCATAACCTTTTACGGTTTCAACCAAATTTGGTATTAGATCAGCTCGTCGTTGGTAAACATTTTCAACCTGAGCCCAGCCCTGGTTGACGCCTTCTTCCAATGTAACAAAACCGTTATACTTTCCACTTATCCAGCTTATTGCAATAAGAATAAATACAATCACAACTATTAAAATAATCCATCCTTTTTTCATTTATCTCTCCTTATATTACTTTTCTACACTTATACAATATTTAGATTTTGCTGTCATTTCGAGCGTAAGGTAGAAATCTCAATTTTAGATTTCTCACCCTGATAAACAGGGATTCGAAATGACACTATAGTTATTTTGATCAACATTATAATTTTCATTAATAGCATTTATTGATACATTTTAAAATCACTTTTATTCAAAATTTTTATTCTGAAAAGATTTCTGCTGAGAAAAAATAAATTTTTGTATTTTTTTCCTGCCAGGCATTAATTTGCAAACCTGATTTTCGACAGGTATGTTGCAAGAATTCTGTTCTGTCCCAATGATTTTCGGTGGCTACTTGTGGTAACAACAATCCTTTATAAAACCCTTGCTCAATAATTAATCCATGTTTGCCAATAACAATCTCATCTATATTTTTAACCTCTTCAATGGGTGACAAAACAGAGATTTCCAATTCCAGATCATCTACTTCATCAGAGGTAACAGGGGCAAATCGCGGATCATTAAATGCAGCAGATTGCGCCATTTCAATCACAGCATCCTGTAATGGTCTTATCCCTTCAACAAATCCGATGCATCCACGAAGTTCATCGTTTTTATGCAGGGTTACGAATACCCCTAATTTGGAAGAAAGGGTATCTGAATAATAATCTTGTGATTCTACTGATTCACCAACAGAAATTTTAGAAATGACATTACGTGCAAGTTGAAGCAAAAAAGAACGCTCTTTATCATTCAACAAATTATCTGAATTGGCCATTTTTAATTTTTAACCTTTAACTCTTTATAAATTACCGCGGACATGTAACCTACGACTTCACTTTTATCACCGGTAACATCTCCGGAGTTTCGGTACAACAATACATCTGACTTATCTGCACCTAACAATTTACTCGCTTTCATAGCAGTAATTACCGGACCGCTTCCACACATTTCACAACGATCTGCATTCAGGTCTGAGTATAATTTTTCTTCATCAAATTTTTTAACATTTTCAATTACTACTTCATCAAGTAAAGCAGCACGATCATAATTATAAAAATGTGACAGATCTGTTGAAGCTACAATCAAAGCTTTTTTATTTTGTAATATTTCAAACAATCCCTCAGCCAACACATTAATATTTTCTTTACTTTGATCGCCCATAACAATTGGCAAGAGAGTAAATTTGTCTAACACTTTTTGCAAAAACGGTAGTTGTACTTCCAAAGCATGTTCATCATAACGATGCCCCACTTCCGAAACAATAATTTGCGGGTGGATTTGTGCAAGTTCTAATGCAAGCACCCGGTCAACTGGAATATTGCCCAAAGGCGTTGAATATGCATATCCATCATATATAGAGATTTCTTTAAAATATTCTCTATGGCTGGGAGAAATTACAACTACAACATCTAAATTAGTATCCATTATCTGGCGATATGCTCGCGCCGCCACTCCACCTGAATATAAATATCCGGCATGGGGCACAATTAGCGAGAATACCTTACCGGTAATATGTTTGTCCATAGCATTTTCCAACAACATGGCAACTTCTCTTTCGAGAGTAAGTTTCTTCTGTGGATAAAACATACCTGCTACCATGGGCGGTCTGATCTTTTGATCTCTGGACATTTATTTTCTCATATTTCTCGTATATTTTATTTAAATTTAAGACAAATTAAGATGAATTCAATAGAGAAATTAAATACACTTACAATGAAAAAGGCGTCCGTTAAGACGCCCTTAAATTTATTTTCCATTTCCATTTCGAATCATTTCCAGATTTTCATCAACAGTTTGAGCCTCCTGTAATAATGTACCATCTCTTGCAACTTCTTTATCTTCAACATCTTCAACATCTTCAACCAGGTAATAAAATTCTTTTTTAAAATTTTCCGGAGATGTATTTGCTGTCGCTGCGAATCTTGCCAAATCATAATCATCCATAAAGTCTTCTTTACGCAATCTAATCATATATCGGTTAGCCACATAATAGGATTCCGAATTAATATCCACCATTCTAACCTTCATTCTTTTGGTTTTTTTATCCAGCATATCCTTAAAATACATAGGAACAAATTTACCATCCTGTATTGAAACCAAAGCGCTACTACCACCATCAAATAAAAATTTGGCCGCCATAAAACCCAAATCCCGGCAATATTCCATGTCAAATGGTATGGGATCCGCACAACGTAATTCATAACCAATGTTTTTAGCAACGATAGTCATTTTTATGCCAAATTCTTTTAACCGGTTTTTTACCCGTTCTTTGAGAATTTCTCCAAAATTTATTTCATCAATTCTGATATTACCGTGTTCATCTCTTTCTATTTCCAACAGCTTTTGTAAATCTTTTTCTTCAAGACGTTCTACAAGACCTTCAGCGATTACAGCTACACCATCTGGTCTGCCGTAGCTAATTCTTTTAATAATTGCCCCAACAAGGATATCAACAATTTTATTAAGATTTAACTTTTTTTCTGTAAATTCTTCCGGAATAAGTGTTAAAGTAGAACCAGCAGATTTTCCAATACCCACTGCGAGGTGTCCGGCTTTTCGTCCCATGGTAATTACAAAATACCAGCGGGTTGCTGTTTTGGCGTCAACCATTATATTTTTAACAATATCAACACCTATATGTCGGGCTGTTTGGAATCCAAACGTACAAATTCCTGCCGGAAGATCAAGATCATTATCAATAGTTTTAGGTACATGCGTAACACTTATTCTACCTTCGGCAATTTCCTGTACTCGATATGCGGAATAAGCCGTATCATCTCCTCCAATAGTTATAAGTTTATCAACATTTAATCTCAGTAGCGATGTGACGGTATTTTCTAAATATTCTTTCTTTTTAGTTGGATTATCCCTTGCAATACCGATATACGATCCGCCACGAAAATGTATACGACTGACACGTTCTATTGTTAATGGAGTTGTATTATCTATATTTCCACGCATAATCCATTTGAATCCGTCACGAATTCCAATTACTTCCGAACCGGATAATATTGATCGTATTGTAGCCGCACCTATTACAGTATTTATACCGGGAGCCGGACCACCACTTACCAATATAGCTACCCGTTTTTGCTGATATGACATTCCAAAACCTCCAGAGAATATTTTAAACTTACAAAATGTAAGCATTAAGTTTAACGAATAATACCAGTGTAGGCAATAGTCTCTTTGTTAAATAATTATTATAATTGATATATGAATTAAAACTCATTAATATTTTGTTTTAACAGTCTAATTATTAATAAATCTATTTCATATAGTATTTGCCAAATGAAAAATTACGTTGTAATATTTTTTTGTTTAACATACTCCATATTTGCTCAGTTTGATATAACCATACAAGATAGTTTTGAAGTGGTTGTAAATGATTCCAGCGCCGATCTAAATCAATTATGGTATGATTCATTAAAATCTGAAGCAAACCAAAGCAAAATATATTACCAGATATCTGGTTACGAGACCAGTAAACATGCTTCAACAGCAAAAATAAAAATCCCACAAACCTTAACACTTAAACAAATCATGAGACAGGTAATTTTTTATTATAGTATGTTAAGTGATGAAAAAGAAAGAGAAAAAGAAAAACTTCTGCTATACCCTTTTTTTACTGATATATCAGAACCTGAATATTTAAATTGCAGTTATTCAAAAAATACTTATTATTTTCAATTAAAAAAGTGGAAAACTATACCAACCCCTTCACAACCAACACCGGAAGAAAAATTTATTTACAATCAAATTATGAAAAGTGCAATGCAAAATACTTTGGATTTTGAAGAATTACCGGAAGGCGCTATTAAAGAAGCAAGTCTCTTTCACAATAAACCTATCAATGAAATTTATGAAATATATAAAAAAGTAGCTCTTTGGAATGCCTGCCGATAATAATTTTACAAGTTTGTGAGCGGAGTCGAATCTAAACTCCAGAATATAGAATTAATATTATTTAAGAAAATTATTTACTGCTCTTATCAACCAGGTGTTAAATTTATTTCTGCCTTCTAATAAAAATTCGTCTATCTTTTGTGCAAGCTGCGAGGAACGCAAATATCCATAAACTTTATGTGGATTTTTTTCATTATTTATTTCATAGTTGTTATAAATTTCAAAATCTGTAATTTTGATTCCTGAATTGCTTGGAGCATAATCATCGGATAAATCAAAATTAATAGCAACCCTATCTTCCAAATCAGAGAAGTTAAACCAGTTTTTTTTGATGTTGTTTGGAACAGTTAATTCTGATTTACCGCCGTGTTCTTTCATAATCTTTGCAGTAATAATAGGTAAACCCAAAGGTGAACCCATTGTTACAAAAGTATCAATCGAAATATCATTAATATGTTTTTTTAAGACATCATAAGCAATGATTGTCCCCATTGAATGACCAATTAACATAATACTATTACCCTGATACATTTTTAAGACTTTATATAATCGTTCACGTATGGCATCCCTGACTAAAATATTTGTATCCGTTAAACTTTCAC
>DAOWAQ010000377.1 GCA_030634505.1 Calditrichia bacterium | reverse complement strand
ATTTATTCCGGGCTACGACCTCGGTAATGTTTATTATATAAAAAAGAGTTATAACTATATTAAACAGGCGTTTGAAGAAATAAAGACCAAAAATAATATTGTAGTTATTGGCGGTGGATTTATTGGTGCAGAGGTTGCTGAACAACTTGCCTTGCATCCTGAGAAAAATATTACCCTAGTGGAAAGCGAGCAATATTGTTTTTCAAAAGCGTTTTCGCAGGAACTTAGCAAAGTTGCAACCGAAGCTCTTTCAAAAACCAATGTAAAAGTTCTAACCTCTGTTCTGGTAGAAAAAATTATAGGACAGAATGGTAAAGCTTCATCCATAATATTAAGCTCAGGTGAAGAGATTAAGTGTGATGCAGTTGTTTTGGCTATTGGATATAAACCCAATACAGATTTGGCAATAAAAATTGGTTTAGAAACAAATAAAATGGGGGCGATAATTGTTGATAATTATGAGCGCACCAAAGAAAAGGATATTTGCGCAGTAGGGGATTGTTCCCAAACAATTGGCTTTTTAACCGGACGAATGGACCACGTTATGCTTGCATCAACGGCAACAGCTGAAGCTCGTGTACTTGGACATAATCTTTTTGGTATTAAAATCAGAAAATCATTTATTGGAACATTGGCCGTATTTTCAACAGAAATAAATGGGGTTGCAATGGCTGCTGCTGGTGTTAACGACAGTAATGCAAAAGAAGGAAATATTCAGTTTATCACCTCAACCTTTGGTGATTTCAACACTCATCCGGGTACTTTTGAAAACACCTCTCCTCTTACTATTAAACTTTATGCATCTCCATATGATGGTTCAATTTTAGGTGGTGAAGTTTGGGGTGGAAAATCTGCTGGTGAAATAATTAATACAATCAGTTTGGCAATTCAAAAATCAGTCACTGTTTACGAATTAATTTCATTTCAAATTGGTACGCATCCATTATTAACAGGTGCACCTACAAAAGCAATCATAATTAAAGCAGCCGAAGGAATAATTGCTAAAATTAACAGTAACAATAAAATTGCATAAAATGGAAAAAATATATCCGGATTCAGGAGTTGAATTATCAACATTTACTGCTAGGCATTACGACCAAATAATGAATATTGCTTCATTTGGAAAATATAAGGGTTTCATCAAAAAAGCTATTGCCGATCTTGAAATCAAACCAAATGAAACTATTTTGGATATAGGTTGTGGAACAGGCAGAAATATCATGCTGATGAATAATTATATTTCTGGGGGATCTTCGCTCACCGGAATGGATATTTCGGAGAATATGGAAAGGCAGTTTCTTGAAAAATTCAAAAACAACCCGAACATCAAATTTGTCAACCAAAGAATTGATCAACCTTTTGAACTCGGACAACAATTCGACAGGGTTTTTATCAGCTTTGTTATTCATGGTTTTCCGCACGAAGTACGAAGCAATGTAATCTCTAATGCATATAATCACCTTAAACTTGGTGGAACATTTAGCATACTTGATTTCGCCGAATTTGACATGAATAAAATGCTTTTTCATCATCGGTTTATCTTTAAAAAAATTGAATGCAAATATGCTTTTGATTTCATCGAAAGAGACTGGAAATCTATATTAAAAGGTGTGGGATTTGATAAGTTTAAAGAATCATTTTATATGAAGAAATATGTGCGTTTACTTCAGGCAATAAAACAATAAAAAAACATTGACAAATGAATTTAATATTTGCTTTAGCTGTAAACAAAGAAAATAAATTTGAAAGAAGACATTTCGGAGATGCCGACAAATTTCTTATTTACAAACAGGGAAATGATAAGATTGTACTGGAATCTGAGGAAAACAATATATTCAAATTAATGGATGAAGTACATGAACATGGTTCGAAAAAGAAAGGACAGGCCATCATTGATTTTCTACAAAAGAAAGATGTAAATGTGTTGGTCTCTATGCAGTTTGGAAAGAATATCAAATTAATCAACAAGCCTTTTATTCCGGTAAAAATATCAGAAGAATATCCTGATGAAATTATTAAGGTTTTAACAAAACACATTCACTGGATTAAAGATGAGTGGGATAGAAATAAATTGAATCATAAACTGTTTATAATAAATTCAGGAATTTTAAAAGTATCAATTGATAAATCAAACAAATGAAACGAGCATGAAAAAAATCATCATTTATTACACACACGAGAATGATTATTTTTTTCATGAGAGCTCCTGAATGTATTCAAATTTTTTGAACATTCAGAAATCAAAAAATTTTAAACAGATGAAACTGACAGTATTGACAGAAAATACAGCCTCCGATAATTTTTTATCCGAACACGGCCTTTCCTATTTAATTGAACACAATGGGACAAAATTACTTTTTGACACCGGCCATTCAGATATATTCTTGAAAAATGCAGAACAACTAAATATAAATCTTGATTATGTTGAAACAGTGGTTCTAAGCCACGGACATTGGGATCATGGAAATGGTTTAAAGTATCTGAAAAATAAGACATTGATTTGCCATCCTTATGCTTTTATTAAACGATATAGAAAAAGTGATCATACATTCATCGGGCTCAATTCAAAATTTTTAGAATTAAACCATAAATTCAAATTAATAAATACCAGAGAACCATTTTACATCACAAAGGATATAATTTTTTTAGGTGAAATCCCAAAGCTGAATTCATTTGAATCACAAACTACTTCCTTTGTTGATTGCCACGACAAAGATGATTTTATTCCTGATGACTCAGCACTTGTAATTATTCAAGATGATGAGTTGATTATAGTTTCGGGATGTGCCCATTCGGGGATTTGTAATATTACGGAATATGCAAAAAAAATAAGCAAAATCAATAAAATTAAAGCTGTCATTGGAGGATTTCATTTAAAAACAAATGATGTTCAAACAAAAAAAACGATCAGCTATTTTGAAGATCAAGATATAGAAGGGATTTATCCATCGCATTGTACCGAATTACCTGCAAT
>DAOWAQ010000241.1 GCA_030634505.1 Calditrichia bacterium | reverse complement strand
TATATAATTTTTTAGTCTTATTACCAGCCAAGTCCATTACTTCAATAATAAATTAATGTTCCAGTGTCAGAAATTTATTATGTTTTTGGGCTGAAACTGTGTTTTCTTCCGGGTCCCATTCCGGCAAAACAAATAAACTATCAATTGTGATTTTAATATTTTCCTCATTTTCAATTCCGGAATGATCATCATAAGTACAAAATTTTATAATAAGGTTGCTCTTATACGTTTTGTTTTCAACAGGATTTTTTATTTCCAGTACAGGTGGCATAGTGTCTTGTGCTAAAAAATATTTGCCAAGAGATTTTGTTTTAAATTTAAATTTGGATTGCAGTGAATCATAATTTGACGAAATAAATGAAACTTTGTCCCTGCTATTTAATTTATACACTCCCCAGTTTTCGGAATTTACTAATGAATCGTTAAGCAAGAAAATTGAAACACCTTTTAATAAAGCAATATCATCAGGAAGAATTTCGTATACAGAATTCAAATAAGGAATACCCAATTCGAGGGAATCAATTTCCGTTCTCCTAACCTGAATTAAAGTTGTATCATAAAATGAATGATAACCGGATTGAATAACAACAGAAGAATCAGAAAAATAGTTCGTTGTGCCACTGTCAGGATAAAATAATCTCATATCAATCGGAGAAATCCATTTTATAGAATCACTAATCTCAAATCCAAATTTAAAATCGGGATACTGAAATCGGTTAATAGGAATTGCGACTTGGGACTTGCCATTCATATCCTGAATATGCGATAAAACTTCAATGCTATCATTTATGAATATTTTAAAGCCTTCCCCAATATGCGATGTTTCAATAACCATTTTTTTGTCAGATAAAATGATGGCAGGCTTTACAAGGGAATCAATCTCAGAAATATTTATAATATTGTATATATCGGTTTCATTAAATGATTTCGCTTTAATTCTTAAATATTTTGCGGTTGAATCAGAAATTTTGATTTTTGTAAACAAAGAATGTCCCGGATTTTCTGATTTTCTATCCAGAATTTCGAAATAATTTACCTGTTTCCAATCCAGCAAATTACTACTGGAACTGAACGATAAGAAGTTAAAAGATTCAAGATTGAATTTTAAATAGACCCAATCATTTTTGACAAACTTTTGTTTCACTTTAATTTGATCATTTTCTTCGGGTTGTATTTCACCGACAACTTTACTGGTATTACCATGAAAATCTTTTACAATGATTGTAAATGAAATCGGAGCATCTTTAATATGAATTATATCGGAAGATTCTTCCGGGGTTTTATAAAACGGTAAAATGTTAAATGGTTCAACATATAATTTGTGAAAGACCTCATTCGATTTGTGTCGCAGGGGATAATAAATTTCAGTGTCAATATAACCGGTTGAGGCAAAATCCATCTTATCGTAAGTAATTTGAAAAACTTCTTCACCGGTTAATTCCAATATCGTTTGATAAAAAGCAAATTTATTGTGTACGCCGTCAGCCTGGTCGTATCCTTTGATTGCCATTCCAAAACTTCCGTGTGCTTTTATTGGATCCTTAATTACATAAACGCCATCTTTGATATAAGTTAAATCGAACACTTGCGGCAAATAAGATTTATTTACAAAACTATTTGCACCATGGGGAATAAGAGCTATCTTTTGTAAACGCGGTCTGATTCCGTCTTTTACCTGTGGATAAAATGCTAATGGATTTAATGGTTGTTCTTTGGAATTCCTGATTTCAAAATGAAGATGGGGTACACCTATTCCCGTGCTACCCGTATATCCAATAATATCTCCTTTTTTTACTGACATGTTTTTGGGATACCAGTTTAAGCGATATTTTTGATTGGCTAATTGTTTCTGTCGGATTGTTTTTTCAAAGGATTTGTTAAATTTTTGTAAATGAGCATAAACAGCAAAATTACCATCTTTCAATTTTAAGTAGATTACCTTTCCGTATCCAAAAGGGGAAACACGAATTTTATATATCGAACCGTTCTCAATAGCGTATATTGGAAAACCTTCTTTATTCCAGGTTTTTATATCGATTGCGGAATGGTAATGTCCGGGTCGGTATTCACAAAAACTGGAAGTTAAAAAATTACTGGCATTGGTCGGCCACAAGTAATTTTGTGCAAAAGCAGAATTAGCTATTACTATTAAGAGAAATACAGAAAAAAAATGTAGTCGAAAAGCGAAAAGCGAAGAGCGAAAAAAAATAGTAAAATCTGTCATTTGTTTAGTGATTTAGTTAAAGTGAATTCATTAATAGTTTCGGTGTATAATTCCAAATTATTGTACTAAGGAGAATTCTGAGTTGTAATACTAATTTTCCCTTCGACTCTATTTCGGCTTCGCTCAATAACCTCGCTCAGGAAACTAAACAGTGGTTGCTGAGCGAAGTCGAAGCATATCTTTTATCTAATTTGCAACCGTCATTCTAAAATCAACAATGGTTGGATAATCGTCTCCTTCTTGCCAAATCAATGGATTTAAATCCATTTCAAGAATTTGTGGATTTTCAACTAACATTTGACTTGCCTTAACCAATAAATCTGCCAAATTATTTAAATTAACGGCAGAAATGCTGCGATAACCTGTGAGGAGTTTATAACCTTTAATTTCTTTTATCAGCTCTAAGGCCTCTTCATGGTCAATGGGCAAAACCCTGAATGCAACATCTTTAATTAACTCAACTAATGTACCGCCGCTGCCAAACATTAATACTTGTCCAAATTGAGGATCATTCCTCGATCCAATGACCAATTCAATTTTTCCTTTAATCATTTTTTGAATAAGTATATTAGGAGAAATGCCTGATGAAAGGTTACTTTTAATATTTTCTAACAATTCCGGAAATTTACTTTTCATTAAATGTTCATTATTTATATTTAACAACACTAATCCGGAATCACTTTTATGAATGACTTCATGATTGGCAACTTTCATAGTCACATTCTTTGCCTTGCCAAGAAAGCGTAAAGCCTCATCTAGTTTATTAGTGACAATATGGTCACAAACAGGAAGATTATATTTTTTGAATAAATTAGCAATTTCAGAAACAGGCGCCTGGCTTTTATTTTCAAAATTTACTGATTGAAATTTGGCGGACAATTTAATTGGCTTAATTTTATTTTTTATAGAATTGTATTTGACAACATTTCCTATTGCCACCGCAGCGGATTCCGGAAAATTATAAACAGGTATCTTTAATTCACGAAACTTTCCTAACCCAGCCTCAGTTGTAGCTCTAGCCATCAAAGTTGCATAGATTGGTTTTGAATTAGATTCAATCAGCAGTTTGAGATTTTCTATGATTTGCAATGGTGTTGTTTTGACCGGCGGCTTAACAATTATTAACAATATAGCATCCACATTGTTATCAGCTAATAAAATTTCACAGGTATTTTTATAGGTTTCATGAGTTGCGCTTGCTATCATATCGACGGGATTTGACAATGAAGCTTCTTCCGGTAAAATTTTTTTTAACTGTTGAATCGTGTTTTCGGATAATTGGGCAAGTTCAAGACCGCTCTTTTCCAATGCATCACTAGCCAGAATTCCCGGACCACCGGCATTCGTAACTACAGCTATTTTATTTCCCTTAGGAATGGGTTGATTCTCAAATGCCAACGCTGTATCTAATAGCTCATCTAAAGTCTGACAACGAATTGCTCCACATTGTTTTAAAAATGTATCGGCAACAATATCATCAGAGGCTAATGCTCCTGTGTGAGAGGAGGCTGCTTTTAATCCGCTTTTAGTACGTCCGGCTTTTAATACAATCAGCGGTTTTTTCTGGACAAATAAAGTACAAACCTCTCTGAACATTTCCGGATTATCGATACTTTCCTGGTACAACATAGCGACTTTTGTGTTATCATCTTCAGATAAATATTGTAAAATTTCAACATCGCTTATATCAGTTTTGTTGCCTGTGCTAACAAAAACAGAAAAGCCCAATCCTCTTTCCATGGATAACTCCAAAACAGCAACTCCTAATGCTCCGCTTTGTGAAACGAATCCAACATGACCTGCAATTGGCGGAG
>DAOWAQ010000180.1 GCA_030634505.1 Calditrichia bacterium | reverse complement strand
TTTATATATGTTACCAATATTTCGACATTTAGACGACTTCTTGCAAATACGATAAGTTGTATTCCTGTAGGCAAAAAATATCTTACTATTTTTCTTACTTCTTTTAATACTGAATTCCTAATCCCTAATTCTTTATTTACTACGGGTGGATTGTAAAATATAAAGTTCTTTTCACCCGCAGGAGCACCATTATTATCAACTATTTCTACGTCTTCCCCAATAATTTTTGATGCCAATTCTTCAGGATTAGCAATGGTTGCTGAAGAACAAATGAACTGAGGTTTTGAACCATAGAACTCACATATTCTTTTTAATCTGCGAATTACATTCGCTAAATGACTTCCGAATACTCCTCTGTAAGCGTGAATTTCATCTATAACTATAAATTTTAAATTTTCAAAAAGTTTAATCCAAAGTGTATGATGGGGTAAAATGCCCTGGTGCAGCATATCCGGATTAGTTACAACAATATGTCCGGCTGAACGTATAGTACGACGTACTGATTTTGGAGTGTCACCATCAAAAGTATAGCTTAGTATGTTTTTACCTAATTTGGCAATGATATCATGCAATTCAGTTACCTGATCCTGTGCCAGTGCTTTTGTTGGAAATAAATATAAAGTCCTGATTTCTTTATTGTTTAAAATCTCCTGCATTATAGGAAGATTATATGTTATAGTTTTTCCTGATGCTGTTGGAGTCACAACAACAACATTTTTACCGTCTTTAATAAGATTGTATGCATCTGCCTGATGCGTATATAATGATTTGATGCCTTTATCGATAAGCACATTTTTTAACTTTTCATTAATATCATCAGGAAATTCAACTGTTTGTGGTTCAATGGAGTCAATTTTTTTCCATAATCTTATATTATTGCTGAATTCCGGTTTGCCGGACAAATATTCAATTAATTGGTTTAAATTCATAAAGATTTGCCAATCGGATAAAATTAATATGTATTTTAGTGAAAGTTTAATTTAAATAAAAAGAGGCAAATAAAAAAAGGCTACAATTGAATATATTTTCAATCATAGCCTTATTTAGATATTAAATCAGATTATTATTAATTCAATGCTGAAAGCGCCTCATCAATTTTACTTATTACCTCATATATTGGCGGTGTTGATGTAGGACTATCAAGATCTATTTCATATATATCATAATTTCCTGAACGGTTGCTTTGAAACAATACTTTCCTGCCATCTTTTGAAAAAATAGGATTTGTATCATCTGCAGGGTTAGAAGTTAGCCTTTGTTGATTGGATCCGTCAGAATTCATCATATAAATTTCATAATTTCCGTCTCTGTCTGAGAAAAATGCAATTTTACTCTCATCTACAGAAACACACGGAGAAACATCATTAAAATCTAAATTTGTTGTTACCAGTTTTTGTTCTGTACCATCAGAATTCATTTTAAATACACCAAAATTTCCATTGCGGTTGGAATCAAAATAAATTGGTTTACCCTCACTCCCAACCATTGAAGGACCACCATCATTTGCTTCTGCGGTTGAAAGCCGTAGTTGAAAGCTACCATTGCTTTCCATAATATAAATATTACTGTGTAATTCTGTTAAATCTTCTTCCCGTAAATCATCTCTTTCAGATACAAACACAATAAATTTTCCGTCTTTTGAATACTGGGGTTTCCAATCATTGGAGGAATTAGTAGTTAAATTTGTTTCTAATCCTGAATTCATATCTTTTATATATATATCCCGTAATTTTTGATTATAATCTACCCCACTAAAATCATCTTTCGTTGAAGTAAAAGCAATATAATTATTTGAAGGTGAATAAACAGGATTCTCCTCATCGTCAGGATCAGTAGTTATTCTTTTATTTTCCTGTGTCAGAATATTATATTCATAAATATCCCAGTTGTCAAAATCATACATTTGATATAATATTTTGCCACCATCATTTGAATATAAAGCAAATGCTTCCTCTTTTTCAGTTGAAAGTACTGCCGTTACCTGATAAGTATCTACAAATTTGGGAGCAATCCGGCTCAAATACTGCTCACCCTCAATTCCTTGTAATATTTCTTTGTACGATTGAAAAGCTTTACGGTTATCTCCTACTTTCACAGCAAGTTCTGCAAAGGTATATTTTAAATCAGCGTTACCCGGATTAAAATTTACACCCTCTTCAATAGTTCTTAATGCTTCAATATCCCTTCCCTGTTCCTGGTAGGCTTCAGATAATTGATAGCGCCAATCCATATTATTTGGTTCATCTTCAACTTTTTCCATTAAATCTGCAATTCTTTCATTTGCTTCCATTTCCGATTCAGACATTCCGGAGTAATCTTCAGCTTTTCGGCCCGTACCACATCCGACAACTAAAACAAAAATCAAAACAATAATAAAAAAACTTTTTAACAATTTCATGATGCCTCCTAAAAAGAGAATTAACTCTTTATTTGCTCAATTCGTTTCTTTGCATCTTTTTTTAATATAAGATCGATACCAGGTCTTTTAATTATTTCTTCATACATTCTAATTGCTTCATTTATTTTACCCATTTTTTCATATGCTTGTCCAGAATAGTATAGAGCACTTGCTTCCCATTGTAATTTTGTTTTCCTGGAAAGTAACGGAATTTTTACGAATTCTGCAATAGCATTTTCGTACTGTCCTGCTCTTAAATATGCTTCACCAATATAATATTGAATTTCAGGTTCTTTCTCAGAATCAGCTTCTGTTCTTGCTTGCCGCAGTAATTCCACTGCACGATCAAATTGATTGAGGTTAACATAAGCCTGAGAAATGGTAATTTTTTTATCTATAATATCGTCTGCCTCGGGATATTCATTAATATAATCTCTGGACAATGCTAAAGCAGCATCCCAAAAACTGACATAAGTATATGTCTTAATTAAATTACTTAAGACTTGTTTTCTCAATTCACTATCAAGTTGATTTTTCTCAGCATTTTTAAACGAAAGAATTGCACTTTCATATTTTTCAGATCTAAAATATATTCCACCTAAAGTATTTAGAACAGCCCCAATTTTATCACTATTTCTATAAGTTTTAGCAAATTTTGTTAAAATGTCCAATGCTTCCTTTTGTTTATTTAATGTAATATATACCAAAGCTTCATGATATGCTGCATTATCAACATAGTCGGAATTTTTATAACTTTTTTTAACATTTTTAAAACTTTTTAATGCATCACTATAATTTTTATTTATTCTTAAATATTCCCCTATTTCAAATTCAAATGCAGCTAAATAATTCTTTTGTTTAGAATACTTGCTTTTAAACGATTTTATTGATTTATTTGCAGAACTTCTTTTTCCACCTTTTATTTGAGCTATAATATATTTAGCAAATATTTCTTCATTTTCAAATATTTTTAGTAATGCAGCAAATGTATCAGCTGCTTCATCATATTTTCTTAGGTCAAGTTGATAATTTCCTTTTTTGAAAAGGGCATTTTTATAATTGTCAATATCATTTCTATCCACTTTTGCATAACTATCTATTGCACTTTCAATATCATTAATTTTGGAATAGGTATCACCAAGGAGTAAATATGCTTCACTAATGAATAAATTGTTATTTGATAATATTAAATAAGAAGATAAATTTGTTCTGGCTTTTTGCCATTCATTTATCTTATAATATGCTTTACCAATTTTAAATAAAGCATTAATTTTTATATTTGATTCTACCTGATTTCTTAAAACTTCATCATCTAATGGTAATTTAGTAAGCTCATTTCTATAAAACTTAATTGCTTTATCAAATTTTTGAGATGCTATATATGTATCTGCAACATTTTGCTTTGCATTTAATGCAAAATCTGAATAATAATAATCCGAAATTAACTTATTATAAAGATGACTGGCTTCCTGGAATTGAGCATTATTATAGTAACTTTCGGCCATTTTGAATAAGGCTTCTGCAGCATATTCACTATCAGGATAATCACCTGCAATAGTCCTGTAATCCTCTAAAACCGGTTCATTACTCAATTTTTTCATATTGGCGTATAAAAATAAATAAGATGGATATTTGTCACTCGATTTAAAACTATTTATTAAATACTCATAGTGATTTTTTGCCAGTGCCGTATTAGAATTTGAGTAATAAATATCTCCGAGCTTTTCATGCCAATTTTCCGTTAATCTACTTTGAGAATAATTTTTCAATAATGTTGTAAAATAATTTATTTGTTTTTGTGCAGTAGGTTTGTCTAAAAGTATCCCACATTCTACTAAAGCATTAGCTACTTCATCCGGTACTGATGATGTTTTAATGTTTTCCATTGCCAAACTAAAGTACTCTTTAGCTTTTGTTAAATACGTATTTATTCGAGTATCAGGATTTTCTTTTAATTGAGATAAATTAAAATAACTTTTTCCAATGTAATATAATATATCTGATTTAATATCACTATTTTCAGGAAGTATTAATGCACTTTCGAATTGTTGAACAGCATTTTTATAATCAATAAGATTGTGAAAATAGATTTTTCCTAACTGAAATTGAAGTTTACTTTTATTACCTTCATTTAGTAAATCACCAATTAGTAATGCAAGCTGTCCAACACCCATGCTTTCATTTTTCAAATAAAAATTATTTAGATATTTAATTCTGTTTTTAGTATCGCTTATATATGCACTTGAAGGGTATTCTAATAGTAATTTATTAAAATAGTAATTACTTTTTTCATATTCTTCTAAATTCTCATATGCATTGGCAAGACTAAAAACGAAATCATCAATTACGAGTATCTTTTGCCTATTTTTCATTTCAGGTTCAAGTTCTCGTACGACTCCGGTCCACATTTTAATTAATTCTAAAAAATAGATCAATTTATTTC
>DAOWAQ010000265.1 GCA_030634505.1 Calditrichia bacterium | reverse complement strand
TGGCTGAAGCAAATGAATCAAGCCGCATGAAAAGTGAATTTCTGGCAAATATGAGTCATGAAATCCGCACCCCAATGAATGGTGTTATTGGTATGACCGGATTGTTATTAGATACAGATATTAAGGATGAACAACGTGATTTTGCCGAAACAATTCGAACAAGTGCCGAATCCCTATTAACAATTATTAATGACATTCTCGATTTTTCAAAAATAGAAGCCGGAAAGATTGAACTTGAATATCAGGGTTTTTCTTTAAGAGAATGTATTGAGGATTCAATGGAATTGGCATCGTCCAAAGCTGCCGAAAAAAATAATGAACTCACATACTTCATTGAACAAAATCTACCTGATGCAATTCTAGGAGACGTAACAAGATTGCGGCAAATACTCGTAAATCTGTTAAGCAACGCTGTAAAATTCACAGAAAATGGAGAAGTACAGTTAACAACAAAGTTAAATAAATCACAAAATGGTAAACTGGAAATCCAATTTGCAGTAAAAGATACCGGGATCGGAATACCCCAAGATAAACTGAACAAACTTTTTAAATCCTTTAGCCAGGTAGATAAATCTACAGCTAGAGATTATGGTGGAACAGGTTTGGGGTTGGCGATAAGTAAACAATTGTGTGAATTAATGGGAGGTAGAGTTTGGGTTGAAAGTGAAGTTGGGAAAGGATCAACATTTCTGTTTACAATAATATCTGAAAAAACAGAAATACCACCGCTTGATTATGATAAATTTCCATCTATAATCTTAAAAGATAAAAAAGTATTAATAATTGATGATATTGCTACCAATAGGAAATTATTAATTTACCAGACTCAATCCTGGAATATGATACCGACAGCTGTTTCATCGGGACAAGAAGCATTGAATCTATTAAAGGCGGATAACAAATTTGATTTAGCTCTGCTTGATATGCAATTACCAAAAATGGATGGTATTGAACTTGCGGGTGAAATAAAAAAATTAGAATTGATACCCAAAATGCCATTAATAATGTTGACCTCATTGGATAGGCAAAAAGAAGACACCAAGGCAATTTCTGATTACTTCGCATCATATTTAATTAAACCGATGAAAAAGGCACAATTATACCGGTCATTGCTTTCTATATTTGAACGGCGTAAATCAGATGATCGATACAAAGCAAGAAAAACAATTTTAAAAACCAGTATCGCTAAAGAATTACCGCTAAAAATACTTCTTGCTGAAGATAATATTATAAATCAAAAAGTAGCTCAACGATTATTGAAAAGAATGGGATATGATATAGATATAGTTAACAACGGACTGGAAGTATTAGAGTCAATTAAAAATATTAAGTATGATATTATCTTGATGGACATCCAAATGCCTGAAATGGATGGTTTGGAAGCCACACGCCAAATGTGTAAAGAATATGAAAAGGATGCACGACCCAGAATTATAGCTATGACTGCCGAAGCAATGGAAGGTGATCGAGAAAAATGCATTGAAACCGGCATGGATGATTATATAAGTAAGCCTATAAAAGTTGAGGAGCTTATAGCTGCATTAAAGCAATTTAAAACTTAAGAAAATGTTAAAAAAAAGAATTTATCTATAAAAATTTCTTTCCCACTTGTGAGATTTTAACTTCTCGATCAAACCAGGTGACAAAACTCCTTTATTGATAATATCAACATTATCAACTACTCTTGAAGTATTTCTCATTCCGGGAATAACAGTAGTTACCGCATCAAAACTTATGGTAAATCGTAATGCGCATTCAGCGATTGATTCACATTCCGTACCCATATCGCTACCGATTTTTTTAACTCTTTCACGCACCTTTGTTTTTCTGTCACCTTTAAAATAATTATTTCTCCAGTCTCCCTTTGGGAATTCAGTTTTATCTGTGATATTTCCCGTTAGTCCACCCTCATCCAAAGGTACCCTGGCAATTATGCTTATATTATTCTCCAAACAAAACGGAAATAATTTATCTATGGGTGATTGGTCAAAAATATTAAATATGACTTGAAATGAATCAATCAATCCGGATTCCGCAGCTTTGATTCCGTTTTCGGCTTGATGGTCATTTATAGAAATGCCAAAATATTTCACTTTTCCATCTTTTTTTAATTTTAAAACGGTTTCCTTCCATTCATCTCTATCAGCCCATTTATCGTTCCAGACATGGAATTGTTGTAAATCCAAATAATCACGATTCAAGTTACGCAGACTTCGTTCAGTGCTTTGTAAAATTTGTTTTTCAGGGAAGGAATCTTCCAATGTAGATTTATCGTTTGCCGGCCATTCAAATTTTTTAGATGGTATCTTTGATGTAATAAATAATTCTTTCCCTGATTCTTTTTCAACTTCACCTATAAGTTTTTCACTATGACCATTTCCGTAAACCAGCGCAGAATCAAAAAAGTTAATCCCTAATTCAATCGCTTTGTGAAGAGCTTTTTTGGATTCATTATCTTCGGCTCCTATCCAAAATGTTTTACCGATTCCCCAGCTTCCAAATCCTAATCTTGAAATTTTCTCGGATGATTTTGCAAAATTCTTATTTTCCATAATTTATTTGCCTTTTATTATTTGAACAATTTACTTCCTAAAGATTTTCTTGTGGCGTCCCACCTGTTTATAAGATAGTATTTTTCACTTTCAAAAATGTTATTAATATTTTCAAGATATTCTTCAGCTTCTTTTACGCCATAAGTTTCTGTTCTGTTGACAAAAGAAAGAATACGCGCGTGATAAAATGGGATCATTGATTCTATTATTTGTATTCTATCAATTTGATTGTCTCTATAAGCAACCGCAAAATTAAAAAGAACGCGTGCCCATAAATTTGTTGGAAAAACGAAATTCTTTTTATCAGTTACTTTAGGCAATTTATTTATTTCAATCATTTCAGGACTTGGATTTACTTCAGACCATATTTTATTATATTTTTTAAATCAGTTTTTAAATCCCTAAAAAAGTAATTCAGTATCTACATCAACGGCGGGTGGTTTTTCTTCAATACCAAGTCCAAAACCATAGATATTACTAGGGCGCGATTCGTATGTATCTTTCCACAGGTATTCGAACTCAATCATCAAATCAAATAATGTTGAGACAACCTGTACAAACATCGGACCTAAATCTTTTGCAGGATCTTTGGGATTGTGAATTTTCGGGCTGCCTAAAAATGCCTGGCATACATTAAATCTTCGCGAAATGGCGATAGTTGTCATCCAAATATCAATCCCGAAATGAGCTATTTTATCGTTCCACAATTTTTCAGACAGAAATGCACGTGCTAATTTACCTGAAAATCCAAAATCTCCTCCAATAGGTTGTCTAACTCGTAATCCATACAATGCTCTTAGCATCGGATAGGCAATATGATTTGTTATTGAGCCGTCGTATTTATGTCTTGCGTAAATTGGCGCAACATAATCAAATCTTCCTAACAAAGGTTCTGCAAGATATTTAATCCATCCTGTGGTTATGCTTTTTAAATCAGCATCTACAACAACAACAGCTTTTGCGTTAAGCTCAACGGCAGCTTCAAATAGGTTTTTGAAATTATTTCCTTTTCCTTTTACTCCCGGTGCTGTTGAAATATATATTTTAGGAGTTTTGGTAGGGGTGTTAAAAAAAACTTCTTTTGTGCCATCTGTTGAATGATTGTCAACATTAATAATGACTGAATTAAGATCCGGAAAAAATTGCTGCAGCCCTCGACTGGCAACATCTGTTGGATAAGCTATACTATCACTTTCATTATAAGAGGGAATTCCAACAACGATTTCTGCTTCTGTGATATGTTTTGGGTTTTCAACAATTATATTATTTTTTTCAGCCATTATAAGCACTCCTTATTTAT